>JABFRG010000816.1 GCA_013141295.1 Polyangiaceae bacterium | reverse complement strand
CCAGTCGCCCCTTGACGCCCGCCAGCATGACCCGCAGCCGGTCGGCGAGCTCGGCGCGCTCCCCCGCCGGGAGGTCCGTATCCACCAGCAGCCTGAATGTTGCTCATCGGGTCATTCATCGTACTTCCATCTCCTCATGATCGCGCGGCTCCGCGCGGGGTTTGAGCATCGCACATCTCGCATCGAATCCCAAGCCGCCAGAGTGTCCGCCGAAGCGCGGACGGGCCGAGCCGCAGACGGGTGCAGGGGATGGATCAACATGCACCGCGAATAGTACGGGAGTCCGCGCAAAAATATACCTCGAAAATCGCGCAAGCTTCGCCAGGGGGAGCGGGCCTCGGGTTGCCCTTGGGTCGGGCCAGCGGCAACGGCCCGTGCTATCGTTCGGCCGTTGCGATCCCGCTTCCGTTACCCATTTCGTGCGCTCGGTCTTGGTGCTGCCATCTTGGCGTTCGTGGGGATGGTCTTCCTCGGCGGCCGTTGCCCCATGGCCATGATGATCCACGTGCCATGCCCATCCTGCGGTTCGTCCCGCAGCGTCCACGGCCTGCTCCACGGCGATCTCGGCGAGGCGCTCCGCATGAACCCGGTGGCCCTGCTGGCGCTGCCGCTCTTCGGCGCGCTGGCGGTCGTGGCCATGGCGCGCGTGGCGGAGCACGGTACGGTGCAGGCCATCGGGCGCGGCGCCCTCGAGCGACGAATCGTCGCGGTGCTGCTGGGGCTGTACGGCCTCGAAGTGGCGCTCTGGGTCCTTCGGTTCGTCGGGCTCTTCGGCGGTCCGGTTCCGGTCTGACGGGCCGAGCCGAAAGAAACGCGGTCCGCCTCGGGTCTTGATAGGCTCGCGGGGTGCGCGTGTGCCCCCAATGTTTGTCGGTGTACGACGAAGAGGCAGCCTACTGCCCCGAGGACGGCACCGAGCTTCGCAGGTCCGAGGACCGCTACCTCGGTCGCACCATCGCCTCGCGCTATCGCCTCATCAAGCGGCTCGGCTCCGGAGGCATGAGCGTCGTCTATCTCGCTCGTCACGTGATCATCGACCGGCTCTCGGCCATCAAGATTCTCCGGGCCGACTTCGGCTCGAGCCCCGCCTATCGCGAGCGCTTCTTGCGAGAAGCGAAGGCGGTCAATCGCATCAACCACCGGAACATCGTCGAGATCTCCGACGTCGGCGAGTCCGACGGCGTGGCCTATCTCGTCATGGAGTACATCTCCGGCGAGTCGCTCCTGGCGCACATCCAGAAGGGGGTGTTCCCGTGGCCCCGCGCCGCCTACGTGGCCGCGCAGATTGCCAGCGCCCTGGGCCGCGCGCACCAGCTGGGCGTCATTCACCGGGACCTCAAGCCCGAGAACATCATCCTGGTGCCCGACGAGAGCACCGAGGCGGAGCGGCACGAGCGTACCGGTGACTGGGGCACGCTCCGCGGCGACGCTCGGGAGCTGGTGAAGCTCACCGACTTCGGCATCGCGAAGATCGTCGATCTCCCGGCCATCACCTTCACCGAGCAGCTCTTCGGCACCCCCGGTTACATCGCGCCCGAGTACGTGGAGGGGCAAGACGCGGGCGCCGCCGCCGACATCTACTCGCTCGGCGTGGTTCTCTACGAGATGGTCACCGGCGCCTTGCCCTTCGAAGGGAAGGGGCAGGCGGACCTCCTGCTCAAGCCGCTCACCACCGATCCGACGCCACCCACCAAGCACACGCCCTCGCTCCCGCAAGAGCTGGAGGGGCTCATCTTGCGGATGCTCGCGCGCCACCCGGAGGACCGCCCGGCCGATGCGTTCGTGGTGCACGACGCGTTGGCAGAGCTCAGTCGCCGCTACGGATCGGTCTTCCCCGAAGACGCCGAGTCCGTGGCGCGCATGACCGGCGCCCAGCGAGAGGCGCTGGCCACGGTCATGGATGCGGAGGCGCTCTTCGAACGAGAGCCCGCCACCCGCTCTTTTTCCCGGGAGCAGCGCGCGCCTTCGGCTCCGCCGGCTCCGCCGGCTCAAGCAGCGCAGGAATCGATCCCCCCGCCGCTCGAAGCGGCGGCGCCCGAGCCGCGATCACCCGGCTCCGATCTTCCGCCGGCGTCGGAGGACGCCACGCGCATCGTCGCGCTCGGCATTCCGCCGTCGCTCTCGTCGACGCCGGACGTGGGCAATCCGATCCCGGCCGCCGCCTATCCCGAACCGCGTCCGCGGACCTCCGCGCCCCCGCCGCGGGCGAGCGCGTTCCCGGCGCGGGTCTCCTGGGTGCCGCCGGCGGAGCACACCGCCCAGGGCTGGGAAGAATCCTTGCGTGAGCTCGAGGCATCCATCGACCGCGTGCGCGATCGGGGCTCCGTCCCCGAAGCCGACACGTCGCGCGCTGCGGGACTCGCGGAATCGGCCCGGGCCATGGTGCCGCGGGTGGAGCGTGCCTCCAACACGGTGGCCGATCTCCAGCTACGGGTGGACGAGCTGCAGGCTCGGGCCCGGGAGTTTCGCGCCACCCTCGGCAAGGCCATCGACGTGCTCCTTCGCGATCGCTCCCGGGAGCGCGTGCGCATCGACGGGCTCCGGGCCCGCCGCAACATCGTCGCCGTGCGGATCCCCACTTCCACCGACGGCGCGCTGTGGGAAGCCGCGTCGCTCGCCGCCGAGGAAGAGCGCGCACGGGCGGTGGACGCCGACCTCTCGTTCCAGATCGAATCGCTGCAGCGAGAGCTCGATCGCCGGAACGAAGATCTCGACCGCGAGCTCCTCGATGCGACCGGGCAGCTGGAGGGCGCGCTCTCGGCCTTCCGCGCGCTCACCAACGAGCTGGTGCGGGCCCTCGAGGCGGCCGCGACGCTGGTCTCCGCCAGCCACACGCGGCGCCCGCGCCCGGTGGTGTGAGGGAATTCCTTTGGACCGGCTGAGGCGCCGGTTTATTCAAATGTTTTCGCACCTTCCTGCCACCGCTTCTACGCACTGAAGCATCGATTCCACAGGGTCGGACACGAATGTCAGACCCCCGATGGAGACCGTCGCCGCGGGAATTTTCCGAAGCCTACGGAAGCGCCCGGCTTTCGCCGAATTGGCCGGCTCCCCACGCGCTGGCCGACGGGTTGCACCATGGGAAGCCATGACTCGGGTTTTTTCCTTCCTTCCTTTCGGTCGCGCCGGGCGCGTCCAAGAGCGGGGGTCGACACTCTCCCGGGTCTCTCGGACGTGCTTCATCGGTTGCTTTCTTACCTTGCTTGCTTCGCTCGGCTGCGGGGCCGCAGCGGAGCCAGAGACGGGCTCTCTTTCCGTGAACCTTACCGACGCTCCGGGTCCGTACGAGCGGGTGGACGTGGACATCACGTCCATCGAAGTCCACCGCTCGGCGGATCCGGAGAGCGTCTGGTCGCCGCTGTCGAGTGGCCCCTCGCGGGTGAACCTGCTCACGCTTCGCAACGGCGCCGAGCTCCCGTTCGGCGCGGCCCAGGTGCCCTCTGGCCACTACGACGCGTTTCGCGTTCGCGTGAGCGGCGCCAGCGTCACCGTCTCGGGGGTCACCACGGTGTTGCCGCTCGATCGTGCGGTCTCGGTCATTCCCTACGCGTTTCAGGTGGCGACCTACGACGACACCCAGGTGCTCCTCGACTTCGACGCGCTCGGCTCGGTGAAGGATCAGGCCGGCCGGCTTTCGTTCTCGCCGGAGGTCTCGGTGAAGCGCGAGCAGCGCCGCTGAGGTCTACCGTCAGCGCCGGAGGAGGCCGCCCAGGGCTTTGCGACGTCGCGCCACGCCTTCGGCGGGACCCGCGGTTTCGCGCAGGTGGAGCGCGTTGAGGTAGTTCACCAGGACGTGCGCCACCAGCGGGCCTGCGAGCGAGCCGGTTGCGCGATAGAGGAGCGCCAGCGTCGCGCCGAAGAGCGCCGCGGAGATCATGAACGGGATGCGCCCGGGGCCACGCACTTGATGCACGAGCCCGAAGAGGACGCTCGAAACCACGATGCCCGCGGTCGCGTCGACGAAGCCGCGGAAGAAGAGCTCCTCGCCCACGCCCGCGCCCACCGCGGCCACCAAGAGCAGCCGCGCCGGCAAGCCGCGCAAGGACGGGCGCAACGACGCCTCGAGGGCCTTGCCCCCGGGAGCTCGCGTCAGGAGCGCGCGCGTGAGAAAGATGGTGAGGGCGGCGACCGAGAGCCCACCACCCACGCTCACCAGCACGCCCAGGAGCGTGTCGCCGCGCAGGATGTCGAGCCACGGCTCCCGGGCCAGGGGATTCACGCTGCAAACAAAGCACGCCCCGAGCCCCAGGATCAGCAGGCCGAAGGGGAGGAGCCAACGCAGCGCAGCGCCGTCGCGCGGGGGCGCGGCAGGGCCTGCAAGCGCAGGAAAGGCTCGGGGCGTCCGCAAACGCAGACCCGCTCCCATCGCTGCCGCCGTCGCCCGCGCCTTCACGCCCGGAGAGTTCCACGTTTGCCCGGTCGCAGCAAGGCGAGCCTCGTGGCTGTGCGGCGGCCGGCGCCTACCCTCGGATCCGCAGCCGGGGCGCATTTCAAGCCCCAACGCCACCCGCGCCTCTGCTACCTTGTGGCTCGTTGACCGTGTCCCCCGATGAGCGCCCGCGGGTCCTGATCGTCGATGACGAGAAGTTCATCCGTGACATTCTTGCCGACTTCCTGGGTATGGAGGGGTACGTCGTCCGCACTGCGGAGGACGGCACCGCCGCGCTCCACGAGCTCTCGCAGGCGCGGTACGATCTCATCATCAGCGACCTGAAGATGCCCCGCATGGGCGGCATCGAGCTGCTCGAGCAGGTGGGGCAGCGCGCGCCGTCGGCGCTCACAGTCATCATGACCGGCTTCGGCACCGTCGAGACCGCCATCGACGCCATGAAGCGCGGCGCCTACGACTACATCCTCAAGCCTTTCAAGGTGGAGGAGGTCATCCACGTGGTGCAGCGCGGGCTCGAGAAGCAGCGCCTCACCGCCGAGAACCTCCGCATGAAGGAGGCGCTCTCGCTCTACAAGGTGAGCGAGGCCATCCAGGCGAGCCTCTCCCTCGACGAGGTCATCGCCACGCTCCGCGCGACGGCCTTCGAGGAGCTCGGCGCCGACTCGGTGGCGGTGTGGCTCGACGACGGCGAGGGAAGCTTCTTCGAGCGCGAGCGCAAGCACGACGGCGCCGGCAAGCCAGGCACCGCCGACCCGGCCGCGTTCCTCGCGCACTTCAAGAGCGAAGAGATCCTGCTCGAGCACGGCACCCGCGGAAACCGCCTCTTCGCCGAGATCCCCGAGCCGGCGCTGGTATCGCTCCTGGCGGTGCCGCTCCGCACCAAGACCAAGATCATCGGCTTCGTCATGGCGTCGAGCTCCACGCCCTCGAAGCGCTTCGACGAAGGCCAGCGTAAGCTCCTGTCGATCGTGGCCTCCCGGGCCGCGGCGGCGGTGGAGAACGCGCGCCTGTACGAGGACCTCCGGGCCACGTTCCAGCAGACCATCCAGGGCCTCGCCAAGGCCATCGACAAGATGGACCGCTACACCTCCGGTCACTCGGACCGCGTGGCCACCTATGCGATGTACCTGGCGGTGCGCCTGGGCCTCCCGCCGGACGTGGTGGAGATCGTCCGGCAGAGCGCGCTCATGCACGACATCGGGAAGATCGGCTGCGTGCTGAACCTGAACAAGCCCGGCAAGCTCAGTCAGGACGAGTACGAGATGTTCAAGAAGCATCCGTCCTACGGCCACGACATCCTCGAGCCCATCAAGTTCCTCCACCCGCTCATCCCCGGCGTGCACCTGCACCACGAGCGCTGGGATGGCCGCGGTTACCCCATGGGCCTCAAGGGCGAGAACGTACCGCTCATCGCCCGCATCATCTCGGTGGCCGACACCTACGACGCCATGACCAGCGATCGCGCATACCGGCGGGCCTTGCCCCACGAGGTGGCGGTGGCCGAGGTGGAGCGTTGCTCCGGCTCGCAGTTCGATCCCGAGATCGCCCACTCCTTCGCCTCGGGCATCGACGAGTACCGAGACGAGCAGCGGAGCCTGGGCAAGAAGATCCCGGAGTGAGCGTGCGGCGCAGCTTCGCGATCCACTGGCTCGGCACGGTTCCCTACGGCGAAGCCCACGCGCTCCAGGAGGAGCTGGTGCGGGCGCGGGTGGCCGGCGAGGTCGGCGACGTGGTGCTGCTCCTCGAGCATCCGAAGGTCATCACCCTGGGCCGCGGCGCGCCCATGGCCGACGTCATCGCTTCGGAAGAGGTGCGCGCTGCGAAGCAGGTGGAGCTCTTCGAGACCGGTCGCGGTGGCCAGGTGACGGCCCACGCGCCGGGGCAGCTCGTGGCGTATCCCATCGTCGATCTGAAGCCCGAGCGCTGCGACGTGCGCAAGTACATCCGCGATCTCGGCGAGGTGATGGTGCGCCTGGTGGCCGGCACCGGGCTCGATGCGCGCTTCGTCCCCGAGTCGGCGCTCATCGGCGTGTGGATCGACAAGGACGCGCCGCGTGCCTACGGAGGTGGAAACACCGAGAAGGTGGGCGCCATCGGCGTGCGCCTCTCGCGCTGGGTCACGATGCACGGGTTCGCCCTCAACGTGGCCACCGATCTGTCGATCTTCGACCTCATCGTGCCCTGTGGCATTCGTGACCACGGCGTGACCTCGCTGGCCGCGCACGGCGTGCGCGAGACGCCGCACGGTCTGGTCCCCGCGGCGGCCCGCCACTTCGGCGAGGTGTTCGACGCCGACGTGCGCATCGCCAGCGCCGAAGAAACGCGGGCTCTACGCGCGCGCCGAAGAGAACGTGGCCCGCGCCGCCGCCGCTGTCGAGGCCGTTACTTCTTCGTGAGCACGTCGCCGTAC
>JABFRG010000833.1 GCA_013141295.1 Polyangiaceae bacterium | reverse complement strand
CTTCGGTGCTCGCGGCGCGGGCGCGAAGCTGACCGTCCCAGGTCTTCGTGCCCCATCGATCGACGGTGCACCCGAAGCCTGCGAGCACCACCGCGGTCCCCACCGCCACGGCAGTCGTCCGCAGGTGCGCGCTCGGCACGTCGAGGATCGGCTCGGCGAGCTCGAGGACGGCCACGTCCGGCTGCCGCCGCGTCTTCATCGCGGCGCTGTCTCTCGGGCACCCCTCGCGAACGCAAACGGCCACCCGCGCCGGGTGCACGTGAACCCGCGCGACGGTGAACGAGAGCCCCTGCGGCGCCGCCACCGTGCGCAGGACGACCTTCGCGCCGGGGCTCGCCGCGGCGTCGACCCCGCCGGCTTCGGTGTCCACGCAGTGCGCCGCCGTGAGGACGGCGCGCTGCGCGATCTTGGTGCCCGTGCACGCGCCGTTCGCGAAGGTGAGCTGCACCGTGGCGGGATAGGCCGCGCGGTCGACCACCGGCGCGCCGGTGAGGTCGGCCTCCTCCGCCACGGGCACCTCGGGCGCGCTGAAGCAGGCCGTGGCGACCAGGGCGACGCTCGCGCCCCGCCTCGCGCCGAGCACCCTCAGACCCACCAGTCCGGGAGCGGATTGCCGTCGACGTCGCGGGCGGGCTCCCGCGGCGGGCGCGGGCCCTCGTCGAGCAGGCCACCGGCCTTCAGTGCGGTGCGGAGTCTCGGGCGGGGAGTCGGCTTGGGCTGCGTCTTCATGGGAGGCCTTTCATTCGCCGCTTCGTGCGGCGCAATCACGTAGAGCAACCGGCGTGCCCGCCCTCGCAAGCGCGAATTTGCCGAGAAATGCGCGGCTCCGGGGCGCGCGAGGCCAAACTGGCCACGAAAGGGAGGCCAATGTGGCGACAGGGGTGGGCCGCGTTCGATTGTCGGTCACAGCGCGCTCGGTGGCGCCGTCCAATCCATCGTTCGGAAGCCGAGGCCCGTCATGACGCCTCTCACCTCGTACGCCAAGCCCAAGCAGGAGAAATCCATGGATCAAAAGACGCAGATACGTTCGACCATCGACGCGATGACAGACGCATTCAACCGCGGCGACATCGACGCGGTGATGACCGCATACGAGCCGGGGGCGGTGGTGCTCGGCCGGCCGGGCGATCCTGTCTCTGGAACGCCGGAGCTTCGGGCGATGTTCGCCTCGTTCATCGCGGCCAAGGCCCGGTTCTCCTTCTTCGGCCACGAGATCGTCCAGGCCGGGGACGTCGCCGTCCACCTGACCCCGTGGCGGATGACCGGGGTCGACCCTTCCGGGGCCGCGCTGAGCGCCGAAGGGCTCTCGGTCGCCGTGCTGCGGCGTCAGGGCGACGGACGCTGGCTAATGGTGATAGACAATCCTTTCGGTGATGCAATCCAGGCGACCCGTGGCAATGCGCCGCCGCCCGCCGCCTAGTCGAGAGGATCATGCCATGAGCCCCACGAGCATCGAGGACCTGGCTCGGCAAGCGGTCGCGGGCGATCGGCTGGCCGTGGCGGCGCTGGTTCGCCAGCTCCAGCCCGGCGTCTACGGACTCGCCCTCCGAATGCTGTGGCGCCGCGAAGAGGCCGAGGATGCAACGCAGGAGATCCTGGTCAAGGTCGTCACCCGCCTCGCGCAGTTCGACTCTCGCAGTAGCCTGAGAACCTGGGTGTATCGGGTGGCGACGAACTACCTGCTCGACGTCAAGAAGAGCTGCGTCGAGCGGCAGCAGATGAGCTTCGCCTCGTTCGGCGACGATCTCGCCGACGGCCTGTCGCTCGATGGCCCAACCGACGGCGAGCGCTCGGTGCTCGTCGAGGAGGTCCGGATTGGCTGCACGTTCGCCATGCTGCAGTGCCTCGATCGTCCGCATCGTATTGCCTACATACTCGGGGAGATCCTCGACATCCCCGCTTCGGAGGCGGCCGATGCTACCGAGGTGGACGCCGCGACATTTCGCAAGCGGTTGCAGCGAGCCCGCGAGCTCGTGGAAGCCTTCACGCGGCGACACTGCGGCCTGGTCTCGGACGAGGCCGCGTGCCGATGCAACCGCAGGGTGGAGGCGGCGGTGCGAGCCGGGCGCGTGACTCCGGGCGCGCCGTCCTTTGCCCGTACGGCGGCGTCTTTTGTCGAGGCGCGCGCGCTCATTCGAAAGGTCCGGGAGCTCTCGCGCGCGGCCGAGGTCCATCGTGCCTCGAACCCCCAAGACTCCGGGCACGACTACGCGCGGCGCGTGCTGGCCGCGCTCGAGCCCTTCGCCGACTAATTTGGCGCCGCTGGACCAGTCCAGTGACTGGACGAATGGGTCCAGTCGACTGGATCGACTAGGTTGCCTGGCACGTGCCTCGAGGCCGCGCCGCGAGAAAGTGTTGCGAACGTCGGCGCGAGTGCGCACCATGAACGCCCAGCCCTGAAGTGTGGTGCCGGTCGCGCCGAAGTCTCGACGGGCGAGGTTCGTGGAAGGTCGAGGCGCAGATGAGCGACGAACGACAGAAGCACTGGGACGGCGTGTACAAGACGAAGTTGCCCACGGAGGTCAGCTGGTATCGGCCGCGTTTGGACACGTCGCTCGCGCTCATCGCGGAGGCGGATCCGAAGGCGACCGGATCGGTGATCGACATCGGCGGCGGCGAGTCGACGCTGGTCGACGACCTGCTCGCCCGCGGCTACGCGGAGGTTGCTGTGGCGGACATCTCGGCGACCGCGCTCGCGGTCACGCGCGAGCGCCTCGGCGAGCGTGCGGCGAAGGTACAGTGGCACTGCGGCGACGTCACGCAGCTGCCGCTGCCCGAGGCCCAATACGACATATGGCACGACCGCGCGGTCTTTCACTTCCTGACGGACGCCGCGTCGCGTGTGGCGTACGTTCGGCAGGTCGTGCGCAGCGTTCGACCTGGAGGGCATGTGATCATCGGCGCGTTCGGGCCGAACGGCCCGACCCAGTGCAGCGGTCTCGACGTGGTGCGGTACGATGCCAACGCCTTACATCGCGAGCTCGGACCGGGCTTCGAGCTTCTGCGCCAGCTCGAAGAGGAGCACACCACACCGATGGGGCGATCGCAGCACTTCGTTTGGTGCTCCTGTCGCCTCGGCGCCAGCCGCGAGCGATAGCAAATGCGGGATGCTGACCTCACGTGTCTTCGAGGAGCACATCCAGCGAGCGCGGTCCGTGCTGCCCCCAGTACGCTGCCGGCGTGGTCAGTCGCGGGAGCGCGTGTCCGTCGGCGTGTTCGTACACGCGCTGTCTGGCGGCGGTGAGCCCATGGTGCGCCACCAGGAAGGCCAGGTACGACGCAAAGTCGGTGATGCGTGAGCGTCGATAGCGCCGATCCTCGTCACCAAGCAAGAGCGGCGGGTCGGCGGAGCCATCGAGGAAGAACGCCATATCCGCTTCCGCGGCGAACCCGTCGACCGGGCGCAGCCGCTGCCGTGACGAACGCAGGCCCCACTCTCTTCCCACGAAGGGCTCGCGCTCGTCGTCCGTCATCCAGTCCTCGAACCAGAGCACACCCTCCCAGTCCGTCAGGAACGTCTCGGTCAGCGACGCGATGTAGATGGCGCCGCTCTGGTGATCCTCGAAGAACGACCTGGAGGGAGCGCTCATCGGCGCGAAGCGATCGGGCTGAGACAGCACCACCGGATCGTCCCGGAGCACCCACCGGAGCTGGAGGCCGTTTGCTTCGCGAAAGAGCGAGAGAAGGGACGGCGCGAGCGCGTATCCCAACGCTTCGTGAACGGCGTCGACTTCCTCGTCCGAGACGGGATCGAACACGAAGTACCCCAGGACCTCCACGCGGGGGTGTGCGCGCAGTCGCGAGGCCACGGCATCGAAGGCAGCGCGCCAGCTCATGAACCACGAATAGCAGACCACCATCGCGCGTCCCAGGTACGAGCACGAAGGTGTGAGCTCGCCGACGAGCGAATTCCGTCACGGCGCCGCTGGCGCGCAACGGGGTCGCGCGCGCCGATGGGCCAGCACCTCGACTTCCGCTCGCTTCAGGGCATGATGGCGCGAAGTGCGCTCAGCATGGTGACGACCTTCGCCGAGACCACCGAGAAGTCTTTCCCCATCGCGAGCTTGCTCTCGGCCTCGGCCTTCTTGCCGTGGTCTGCGCAGCGTACGATATCCGCCGCGCATCGGTGAAATTCGGCGTGCGCCGGGATGAGCTCTGCCGCTTTCGCCCCGAGCTTCTTCGCGTCGTTACTGTGGAGCCATCGGCCCAGATCGCACTGGTCGTCCTTGCCTACCACGTCGCAGGAGAGCTTCTCCTTCGACGAGCCATCCACGTACGCCTTGAGGCGCTGCTTCCATTTCGAGTGTGCGGCGATCGCGTCATCTACTTTCATGCTGGACCTCTTGACCGGGTAGAACGGCCACGGCGATGCTCGCTGAAGGAGAAACACCTCCTCGGTCGAGGAACCCATCGGGCTCGGCCGCGCGCGCCGCAGCTATTGGTCGCCGTCCATCAGGACCACCAGCGCGTTGCCGTCGCGTGCCACGGCTTCTGTTTCCACGGGCTCGTCGGCGCGCGTCGCTTGGATCCACGTCTGCAAGCGCTGAAGACCGACCCACAGTTCCTCGCGGCTCGGTTCCGCCCACCCCTCCATGTCCGCGAGCAGCGCGTCGGGGATCGCGGCGAGGTCGCCCGGTGTAGCGCGTGCGAGCTCGGCTTCGAGGCTCGGTAGGAGCGCCGCGTCCCACACCGTCCATACCGGCCACGGGCACCGACCCCTGTCTTGGTACCCGTCCGATGTCGAATGGTGATACCGGCCATCGCCCTGGTGGAGCCCATCCTCGACTCGGCAACCGAGGTCAATGCTCTGTGCAAGGCGTTGCTTGCCAAGATGCTGTCTCCCGTGGCGCCATGATGCTCCGCCGCGTCGCGCTTCGTTCCTCCGGAGGACGGCGCCTGTGACATGCTGAGCGCATGCGCACCGCACCGCTCGCCACCAGCTTCCTCATCGTGGCCGCGTGCAATCAGGAGCCGTCGCGCGCGCCGCTGCCTGCACCCGCCCGACCGGTACCGACGACCCGCCGGGCACCGTTGCCCGTCGCCCAGCACGGTCAGGCGTGCAGCGGCCGGGGCCCGGAGGGGGCAGCGTCGAGGTCGCCACCTGCGCCGAGGGGCTGCTCTGCTGCTATCCCTGTGGTATTCCCGGCTGCAGCTCGGTGTGCCATACACCCAGTGAGTGCGACGCCGACAAAGCTCGTCCGTGAACGCCTCTCCCGGTCAGGGGGGCGCGAAGCGGGTGCCGGTGGCGCTGACAGCGCTCCCCGTTCGTCCGCCCCAAACGACCAGCTCTCGGCCGGTCCAAACGGCGACTCCCCACTCGTGGTCCTCGTTGGTGGTCCACGTGGGGAGCCCGGTCCAGGTGTCGGCGATGGAGTCGTAGATGGCGCCATCGCGCGCGGGGACGTCGCCGTTGAGCACGCCGCCCACCAGCAGGCTGCGTCCGCCGCCGAGAGAAAACGTCCACCCGGTTCGCTGCGGAGCCACGGCTCGAGCGGATGGCGCCATGGCGGAGGCCGTGCTCTTCCAGGGGCCCGTCGGCGGCAGGAAGCTGCCGCCGCTCTCGAGCGTGGTCGCCGAGGCCAGCCCGCCCCAGACCAGCAGACGAACGCCATCGTGCACGCCGAACGCTCCGCGTCGGGCGCTCGGTGCGCCGGCCGGCGGCGCGTTGGTCCAGTCGGTTGCGTTGTCGAGCAGGAATAGATCGCTGGTGTCGTTGGCGCCAGCTTGGCCGCCGAAGACCAGGAGCGTGCTGGCGGTGGAGGCGACAGTGGGGGCGAGGAGAGCCGGCGGACCACCGCCACTCGACGGTTGCCACGACGAGGCGCGCGTGTCGAAGAGGCATGCGTTGCCTCCGGCGGGCCGACCTGTCTTCAGCTCCCCTCCCCAGAAGAGCGCGTGCGCGGTCCCCTGGGCAGCGCCGTAGGGCGACCGTCGCGCGGAGAGAGCCGCGGGAGGGTTGGGGGTTGGCGTCCACACTTTGTCCGCGAGCTCGTAGGTCGCGCCGTCACGGTAGTCGACGGAACCTGCCAGGTCGGCGCCGGCGAGGACCACGACCTTGGTCGACAGACACACCGCGGTGGCGAAGGCGCGGGGCGATAGCGGTGAAGCGGGCAAAGCCTCCCACGCGTCGCGCGCGGGATCGTAGATGGCCCCGTTGGCCAGAAGAGCGCCCGCGGCATCGACGCCGCCCCAGACGAACACCCGACCATCGCCGAGAGCACACGCGGCCGCCTTTTCGCGCGCCGCGAGCACCGTCGCGGGCGGCGGTGCGACGGGCACCCATCCCGCGCAAACACCGGCGTTGCAAGCGTGCCCTGGCGCGCACGCGTGCCCGCAGCTCCCGCAGTTCGAAGGGTCGCCGTCGGTGTTGGCATTGCACGCGCAGCCGCCTTCGGCACACGCGGCATCGCGCGCTGGGCCGCCGTCGCTCGTGGCTGCGGCATCTCCCGAGCCGACGGTGAAGTCGTCTCGCAGCACCATCGGACAACCGAACAGTAGGGTGGCCATCGCAATGGCGAGCAGGGGCGCGTGGCGGCGCCTCATTGGAAGCGTCCCGTCAATCCGGCCGCACCCCAGCCGACCCACGGCAGGACGCGGATGGGCTCGCGGCTCGCCTGGACCTTCGTGGACGAAGGTGCGGTGACGATGAGGACGATGCCGCCGACGACGAGGACGCCACCCGCGACGTACGAGAGCGTCGAGAGGGTGCGGAGCGTGTGAAAGGAGTCGAGCGTGTCTTGCGAGGAGGGCAGGCAGGCGCCGCCGGTACACTCACCCTCGAGCTGCGTGTGCTTCGAGGTGGCCGCG
>JABFRG010000347.1 GCA_013141295.1 Polyangiaceae bacterium | reverse complement strand
ACTGCGAGAGATGCGCGCCAGATTCGCATGTACGTTGCAGTCACACCGCGGCAGCGGGAAGGAAGCGGCGAGACCGCCGGAATTCGTGGAAGGCCGAGCCATTGCCGCGTGGCGTGATGGTCGCCGCGGCGGCACCGCAAGTCGCCGGCGGGCGCTTGCATGGGTCGCCAAGCCCGAGGCGGGCACTGGGAAACGGCGGGAATGGTTCGAAGTCTCTCCGTAGTGCTAAGTACGCTCGCACATGGCCGCGTGGCGATGAAACGCCAGCGAGAGCGCTGCAGCAAGATCGTCCGCAAGTAGCACGCAGGAAGGATACCGAGCGTCGCCGGCGATCGACCAAAGGTGGACGCTGGCGACCACGACCGGAACCGGCTCGCTCAAGAGGCGGAGCCCACGCGCCGCCCCAGGGTCACTGGGGATGAAGAGCGCTTGAAGCCGGCCGGTACGCAGGTCGACGATATGCGCCGCCAGGCTCCCCCGCCACTGCGCCATGCTCGTGGCCATGCACACGCGTTGACCCCAGTCGATGCGCTCCGCCGCTGTCCCCACAACCGCAATGCGGGGCTTGATGCTCGGAGCTGTCGGTATTCTGTCGCTTGGTGTCATGCCAACGCAGGATCCAGCCACCGAAGTGATGGGAGCGGACGGCGATTTCGATCGCGGCCGCCTGTGTGGGCCAAGTTCGAACTTCGGGTGATCGATGTGGTCGAACGTCCCCATAAGTAGGCATGGAACTTCGAACAGCTCTCCTTCTCGTCTCGTGCTGCGCTCACCTGGCTTGCGGGAGCGAAAGCGGTGGAACATCGGAGTCCGCACTCACTGAGTTCGACAGCGCGGGCATAGACGTGCGCGTCCTGCAGGTGTGGACGCCCGGGCGTATCGTCCCCACGCCCAACGGAAGCCCGAGCTCGACGGATGTGGCGTTCGATGCCTCGAGCAAGTGCTCGACGGTGTCCACGAACAACAGACCCGGCTACGAGGAGCGGAGCGTCGATTGCAGCTCCACCTTTGCGTCCCTGGTTCCGCTCGACGGGTCTTCACAGGCTCCTCCCGTCGCCGGTGCGCTGGCATTCACCGTGACCAAGGACGTCAACACGGGGCGGGTCTACGTCGATCCGGACTCGTGCAGTCGCATCGAGGTCCGGCTGGTCGCGCGAGAAGCCGCATTGAACGAAGCGTCATTCTCGGGAGTTGGCTTCTGGACCAGCCGCGGGAGCACGTTTGCCAGGAAGTCCGACCTTCAAGAGGTCGGCCGCGTGCGGCTTGCCAATGGGGAGTCGGGGGTAGTCCTTCGGTTTGCCGGAGCGTCGGTGTGCGTCTCGTCGCAGCATGGTTCGCCGACCTCGAACACCTATCAGACATTCGCCTTCAAGCCCTACGCCGCCTACGACGTTCAGTCGGCGGGCGAAACGCACCGGTATCGCGTCTGGGAGAAGATGCAAGGGAATCACCTGCTGGGCCGCACGGCGCCGGGGGTAAGCCCTATGGTCGACTCCACTGGCTTCGATCGGCAGGCCGACCTTCTCGAGAGGTGAGGCTAGCGCGTCGTCGTACGGCGCGTTGAGCAGCGATATGAAGATCGCAAGCTCGATGGGCCGGGACGGCAAGCGATGGTGCTCGACATCTATACGACTTCAGAGTCGTGGCACAAGACGACCGAAGCGGATGCCACCTGCAGCGAACGCTACCCGTTGGCGGAGAGCCAGCGACCAACCACATCTTCTTTCGGAGGTACCTATGCGACCGATGTTCGGCCTAGCCCCTCGGCTCTCGCGGTGCACCGCACTGCTCACGTCTATCGCCGCATTCGCTGGCTGGGCTGGTTGCAGCTCGGATGGAGAGTCCGGTGGCCCGCCCGAGCTCTCGAGGCAGGACAGCGGACAGTCTCCGGGAATGGTCCCATCGCCCGACGGTGGGGCATCGGATCCAACAACGGGGGGCGACGCGAGCGCCGGCCCTTCCCTCGAACAGGCCGCCACGGCGTTGGCGGATGCCGTTTGCGGAGCGATGGTCGTGTGCGACACGCAGCATTTCCGCTCCCTTTATGGTGACCTCGCGACCTGCAAAGCGAATTTCAAGAGCGTGCACCGAACCTTCCTGGAGACCGCCGGTGTGACGCGGTCGCCCGCGTCGGCGGCAGAATGCGCGCAATCCATCGCGCAAGCGGCCAGCGTGAGCAAGTGCTCGAGCCTCCAGGGCTTTTTTCACCGCGCCTCGCTCAATCTCCCGACCCTTCCAGGCTGCGCCCTGACGGCCGGCACGCTTCCCGACGGAGCCACGTGTTACTACGATGGTCAGTGTCAGTCGACGACCTGCCAGAAGGTCGGCAGGACGGCCTGCGGGACCTGTGCTCGCCCGCTCGCCGTGGGTGCGGCCTGCACCAGCAGCTCTCAGTGCGGGCTGGCGCTGAACCGCTGGTGCCGGAACAACAAGTGTGTGACGTTGGCGGTGGTCGGTCAGCCTTGCAACGCGACGGCCGGCTGTCGGGAGGAGGACCTCGCTTGCGTCGGCGGGGTCTGCGTCTCGCCCGCGAATCTTGCGTGCAACCCCAACGCGCAGAACTGCCCCTTCGAATACATCTGTACGGCCGGAGGCCGGTGTCAACCGTTCACGTACGCCGGGGTCGGGCAGACCTGCGGCTACGTAGGCGGCTTCAACGGGTGGACCGACTGTGCGGGCGGTGGGTATTGCCAGACCGGAGGCAACAACACCGGCGCCTGCCAAGCCTCCTCCGAAGGCCAGGCCTGCGCGGGCGGTTTCCGCTGCCCCCCTCCCCTCTCCTGCACCTCCTCGGGCGCGGGAGGGGACAAATGCACGCTGCCACAGCCGGCGGCTTGCAAGTAGGCGAAGGATGATCTGGTCGGAGATCGACACGGCGGTCTGTTCCCATTACAGGGAGCGACCCGCTCGCACATCTCCCACATCTTCAGAGGTTTGACCAACCATGCGCACAGCAAAAATCTTCTCCCTGCTCCTCGCAACCTCACTCGGTGCGACGGGGTGCGCCGCGGACGTCGCCGAGCCGACCTCCGACGAGGCAGACGTCACCAGCAACGTAAATGCCGGATTCTACGTCGTCACCCACAAGGACCAGCAAGCCTGCCAGCCAAGCCAGCCAAGCTTGAACTGCGGGGGCGTCTACGTGAAGCGGGTGAACCAGGCCAAGACCTACTGCGCCCGCGAGAAGGCCTACAAGGCCGAGTGCTACGTCGGTTCGAACGACTATAGCCGCGCGAACATCGACGCGGGCGCCGCGAACTTCGACGAGTGGTTCCGCGAAGGGCATGGGCTAGTCCGCGCGACCTTCGTGATGGACGCAGGGCTGGGCGAGAACACCCCCACGTTGCGGGTGACCGAAGCCTGGACCACCGTTGCCGACGCGAATGTCTCGGAAGCACAGTTCTATCGCGTCGCAGACGTGGGCAATGGCCTGACGGCGTTTCAACTCAACTCCACCATCCAGAAGAAGATTCGCCCCGTCTCCACGACCGGCGTGCAGGAAACGAGCCCCGGCCTGCTCAAGCAGGTGGTGGACGAGGCGGCCACGAAGACCGGCGTACTCGTCGCAGGGCGTCTAACCACCCCCCTCTGCAGCCTCAACTCGCCCTGTCTCTCGGACCTCACCGCCGTGGATATGTACGCCCGCCTCGGCGCGGCTCCCAAGTGCAGCCTGAAGTGCGACCCGGGACTTCATTGCGAGCTCAAGGGGCTCAACGGTGGCAATGCACCCGTCTGCGTGAAGGACCAATAGTGGTGCCTCGAGCTTGGTGAGCTCGAAGTACTGGGAGGAAGGACGCCCTCATGCCCCGAATACACATGCTTCAACCGATGGAGTGGGCATGATGGGCCCTGTCACTTCTCGCCGCTCGGTCACCCTCCGCCTCCGCTTCGGAGGACTCGTGCTCTTGAGTGTCGTCGCCGCGTGCGGCGGGATATCGCCCTCACCAATCGACGATGGCGAGCCTCCAGTCCCCGATAGTGGAGGTTGCGTGCTGACCCCAAGGGCGGCCGACCCGTGCGTGCCGGGCCAGGTTGCCTGCGACAAAGTGATCTCTGCTTGCTGCTCTCCCACGTACGCGTGCAATCCCAAGACCAAGAAGTGGGAGCAGCTTCAAGCGGGGTGCATCTGCAAGACTGTCTCCTGTGGCCCGAAGGACTGTCTAGGGAGTCAGATCTGTGTCACGCACATAGAGCCTGGGTCCGACGTGTCGTACTCTTGCGAGGATTATCCGACGTCGTGCGAACGACACCAGGTCTGTTCTTGCTTGTCGTGGTATCCGCCAGCGGGCTGCCTCGCCAAGGGAGTTGGAACCTGCGACGAGGCATCAACTGGGATCCGCGTGACCTGCTCTAGCAACTAGCTAGCACCAGTACCGGCGGCCACTGCCCCAACCAAAAAAAACTGCCCCAAGCCGAGAACTACAAGCCCATGAAGACCACACAACGTATCGCCACCGCCCTCGCAACCGTCGCCCTTGGCCTGTTGGCGGGAGGGTGCACGGCAGAATCCGCGCAGTCCAGCGAGGATGCCCCGACCTTGGACGCGCTCAGCGCGTCCAAGGTGCAGCTACCGAAGGGAGACGCGTGCCGCGATGTCCTCGGGCCGCTCGCGTTGGCCGTCGCGGATGGCGCCTACGGCCTCGCGTACACCAAGAGCATCACAGTATCGAAGGTGGGCGAGGCCGACACGCGCGCGTACACGGTGCAGGCGACCGGCGCCGACAGCTTGCTGCGGTACGACGTGGAGCTCGACAACGACAGCGCCTCCCGGTGCCTCTTGCTCGCTGTGTCGGTGAATCAGACCGCCAAGCTCGGCCGCGATCGCCGCTCGGCCGCGAAGGGAGCGGAGCTTCGCGTTTCGGCGCCGATCTCCGTGACGCCCGCAGGGGACGACTGCCGGTCGACCGTAAAGCTGCTGGCCCAAGCCGCCGCCGTGAGCGCGGTAGGTGCATCGTACGTTCAAAACGTGGATGTCAGGCTCGTCGGCGAGACGGACGACCGCGACTATGAGGCTCACGTCGACGGGCAGCCGTTCGTGGCCAACGGCCGGAGCTTCGCCAACGACTACGACTTCACCTTCAACCTGAGCAACGACTCCGCGTCCAAGTGCCTGGTGCAGGGTATCGGCCGCAAGTAGCGACCGAGCCTCAACTGGGGCGCTAGGTGACTGGTCCTTTTCGTAGCAACGGGGAATCGACCTCGTTCGCCATGGCCGGTCCCGGGACGGGTTTTGGGCACCTACTTCAGAATGCCGGTGCAGTCGAATTCGGTATGTGTGCCGGTGATAATTTTGGGTTCATCCGGGAATCGCATGGGTCCCAACTACCTGGTTGAATGAGCCGGATAGAGGTCGAGGCCACCGCAGTGGAAGTAGATCGCCGTCTTGAAGTTCTCGACGTTGCGGTATCCTCCCGCTCGTTTCTTGATGGTTTGAATGGCGGAGTTGAGACCCTCGCTGACCGCATTGGTGATCCGGTGCGCGTAGTAGGTGAGGATGTTGTGCAAGTGGCTCTTGACCATCTTCGCGACCTTGAAGACGGCGGGCATTCGCGCTCGGGTAGCCCAGGCGTGCCAGCGCGCGTGAAACGCCTCGGCGGCGGGCCGCGAGGGACAGTTCCAGAGGTCGCGCAGCATCTCTTTGATGGCCCAGGCGCGGCCGGTCTTGAGTCGGAGGCCCCGAAGGGAAGCGAAATGCTCGGCGCGGTGCTCCGGAAGGTTCTCCTCGGCGTAGAGCCAGAGGTGCCGCGTCCCCCTCAGCGTCGCGTCGCCCTCTTGCCAAAGAGCTTTCGATTCCGCGCGCCGCACCTGGTCGACGGCGTGATTCATGTGCTGGACGACGTGGTACCGGTCGAAGACGATCTTGTCGGCCGCCAACGGAATCCACTTCGATGCGGTCTCGAAGTAGGGCGACCACATGTCCATCGCCACGGCCTCGATCTGGGCGACCTCCGCGACAGTATAGGGCGCGAGATAGGAAAAGAGGCTGTCCTTGGTCCGGCCCTCGGCGAGGAACTCGACCGTGCCGCGATCGATGTCACTCACGATGGTCATGTACTTGTGTCGCTTCGCGATGGCCTTCTCGTCGACTCCGATCCGTCGCGCGAGCTTGCGGGGCTTGCGCGCCCTCCCGCGAGTCACTGCACGTCGCATGATATGGTGAGCTTCGTCCCAGCTAATGCCAAGAATCTTCGCCGCGCCGGCGACATCGGTCTCGAGGAGTACGTCGATGGCAAAACGCTCGAAGAGCAGCGTGAATCGCGAACGCGGCTCCGCCCAGGGTACGCCGGCCTGGCGAACACCGTGCTCCGGGCACTGGACGCGGGGAATCCGAGCGCGGAGCATCGTAGTGAACTGGCAGCTATCCAGGTGCCGCCAGGTCCGCTCCTCCGCGTGGTCGTAGACGCCGAGCTTGCGCCCGCACTCCGGGCACGTGAACTCCTCGCCGGCCTTGTGCTCGACGAACACGTCGACCCGCTGGTCCTTCACGGACAGCTCAACGCGCGCAACCGCCCATGGCTTCTCGATGCCCAAAAGATGCCGGTAAAGCTCTGTGTCTTGCACATGCTCAGCCTACGCCGAGCCGCTCAGGCTGCCAATCGAGGCCCACGGAGAACCCGGATGCGCCTAATTTTGCTGATCACCTTGTACCGGACCCCCATCTGCCCTGGCGGAACGCCGTCGGTAGTCAGATGTCCTTGGCCATCTTAAACTGACCCTCTGCGGCCACCAGAAACTGACCCACCCCCAGCGCGGTGCGGCGTTCGTGGCCACGAGAAATTGACCCACCCCACGGGAGGGTCTGGACAGCAGCGGGCGA
>JABFRG010000215.1 GCA_013141295.1 Polyangiaceae bacterium | reverse complement strand
CCCTTCCCCTTGAGCTCGGGAGCGGAGGCGGGAGCGCGCGGTATCGCGCGCTTCTGCGTCCGGTCCGAGCTTCGCGGCGCCCACCTGCGTGCCCGGCGCCGAGGCGTGATTGCGGCGCGACGTGCGAGGCGCAGGTGCGGGTGGGTACTTCAGGAGCTGCGGCGCGGGCCCTGCATCGAGGCGACATAATGTCCTGTTATGTCGAGCGGCCGGGTGGCACACGCTGGCGCTGCCGGCAGCTGGCGCGCCGCGTGTATTCTACATGCGCATCGAGGCCGGCTGCGACAGCCGTGTGACCCGAAGGGCGCATCGCATAATGCTGCATTATGCGATGCGCACCCGGCCGCGACCTCGTGCAGGGCCCGTGACGCGGCGAAGGTGCAGAGCGTGGCCCGAGGCCTGCGCGCGGGTCTCCCCGGATCGTCGCAGGCAGCTGCGCCTCGCGGCGGGAGGGGGCCCCGCGCATCCGCAGGCCGCGGGGCGCGCGAACTTCCGGGGTGGGCACCTCGGCGCAGGGCGAGACCCGTGCTACGCTGAGCTCATCATGAATGGCCGAGCCCGCGCACTTCTGGAGCAAGCGAAAGCACTGTCCGATGACGAACGGGCGGAGATTGCCGACGGTCTGCTTGCCACACTGCCGGGTGATGAGATCGAGGCCGCGTGGGCAATCGAGATCGAGCGGCGGGCGCGCGAAGCACATGCCGGGCTTAGCGAGAGTCGTCCCGTGGAAGAGCACCTGCGAGAGCTACAAGCGCGCTTCGAGAAGTGATGCGCGACTGGCGAATCCGAGCCGAAGCCGAAAGAGAGCTAAACGCGGCCGTCGAGTGGTACGAGCACGAGCAGCCCGGGCTCGGTGGGGAGTTTGTATCGGCGTATCTCTCGACGATTCGGTGGCTGCAGGAGGCTCCTTCGCGTGCGACGCCGGAACCTGGTGTTCCGCGAGCATTGCGGGTGTACCGCGGTCGATTGCGGCGGTTTCCGTACGCGGTGGTGTTTGTCGAACTTGAGGATGCGTACGAGGTGCAGGCACTGGTGCACCTACGTCGCAGGCCGGGCTACTGGATGCCTCGCCTTCTCGGACCACGCTAGGCGCCCTGCGAGACGCACGCCCCTGCGCCTGGGGCCCACCCCGCAACTTCGGCTGGCCCGCAGCCTGCCCATGCGCGGGGCCCCCTCCCGCAACGTCGGCCCACAGCCCTCCACGATCCGGGGAGACCCGCGCGCAGGCCGCGCTCCAGCCTCTCGGTCTTCGCCGCGTCACGGGCCCTGCACGAGGCCGCGGCCGGGTGCGCATCGCATAATACAGCATTATGCGACGCGCCCTCCGGGTCACGTTATGTCACAGCCCGCCGCAAGATGCGTGCTGTATACATCCTTCACCGAACCTGCGGGCTGCGCCATAACGCGCCACCCGGCCGCTCGACATAACAGGACATTATGTCGCCTCGATGCAGGGCCCGCGCCACGGCTCACGAAGGTGCCCACCCCCGAGCTCCTTCGCACGTCGCGGCGCGCAAGGGCCCAGCGCACGGCGGCCACGTGGGCGCCGCGATGCTCGGAGGAAAGCCAGACGGTGCGGCTGTCGCCGCCCCGCCCGTCTTCCCTTCCGAGCCTTACGTGCGTCCGATAGGCTGACCGGGTGCTCCGGCTCGCTCTCCGACTGACGCTCCTCCTGCTCTGCGCCCTGCTTCCCGGGCGCGCATGGGCCGCAGTGGGCGCGACGTCCGAGATCCGCGTCACGGGCGAGGCCGCGGGAAACCGCGTTAAGGGCCTCGAAGCACCACTTGTATATTACACATACCGCGCGACCCTCGCAACGCCGCGACTGCACCTAGGAAACGAGCCAGCGCTACGGGGAAAGGCATCGGCCCCGCTCTTTCGCTGGAAGGGCCGCTGGTGGAACGACTTCGGTGGACCCGACGGCACGTACGACATGCGCGCCAGGGTGTGGGCGCCGGAGATCGGGGTCTTCCTCAGCGCCGATGCGTTTGCGTATCACGACGCGCGGGGCACATTGTGGAGCTGGCCGAATCAGAACCCCGTAAACCTCAGCGACCCGAGCGGGAACCGGGGCGACAGCAACGCCGTGCGTGACTCGGTGATGGGCGGCGGACTGCTGTCCTTCGTGCCGAGCTTCAAGCTCTTCGCCGTGGGCACGCAAATGCGCGCTGATGGCATCAGCATGATGGCCAACGAGGCCACCTTCGAAGAGGGCGACGCCAAGCGACAATGCGGCAACAACATCATCGGCGTTGCCATGGGCGTCGCAGGCAACGATGCGACGATACTAGTTGGGGCCGCAGGCGCGCTTCCGGGACTGGTCAAGTCGTTCGAGAGCGTCGTTGAGACGGTCGCCGAGCGAGCAAGCGCCGGCGCTCGTCCATTTGCGATGGGCATCACCGATGAGGGTCTTGATGCATTTGCGGAAGCGCGGGGAGCCACGACCTGGAAGCAACTTCCGGACACCACGAACTGGCGGTCTGGAGTCCTGGACAAGCTTGCCGACTCGAACACTCAGGTCCATTTTAACCTGGATGGGGTTGACGTATGGAAGGGCGTATCTCGCGCCGCATCTGGGCGAGGCGGCCCCACTGATTGGGAGCTGCTTACCATCCGGCAGAACCCTCAGTTTTGGGATACCCTTCAATTCTGGAAAGGCGGCCTACCAGCGCCGAATCCGTTTCAATGACCGGCATTCCTGAGCTTCACGCACAAGAACGAGACTTTAAGGTGTGGGAGTACCAGGTCAGCCATGGGCAACTTCTGATTCGAAGCCCGATCTCACCAGCGACGGACCGCGCCCCAGAGCGCGTGACGAACATCGACATTGTATGCAGCGGCGTCGAGTACATGAGTCTGCCGCGCCTCCTTCGGGGGATCGTCATGGCGCCGGCGACACTTGAGGAAGTTCGATACATCGGTGCGCTTCTAGGGAAGACGATCACCCGCGACACGACTGCTACGCTTGCGTCAAATGACCGTCGGTTTCATGTCGTCGCTTCGAGCATTGTGATCTCGGAGAACGACTGGGACATCTTTGACTCGCCGTTCGAGTTTCGCTCACAGTTTCGGGGGCATTCTCTGAAACGCTAGGGGCTCACCCAGCGCGTAGGTACTGTCCGAGGAGTGCTTCGAGGACTTCGAGCACCTTGTGCTGCTGGCTTCGAGGGAGCTTGGTGAGCTGCTCGAAGAGTGCCTGCGCTTTCCCGACGGGCTGTTTTCGACGGGACGGCTTGTCGACGAAGAGCGCGTCGAGCTTCACCCCGTAGAGGGTGGCCATCTTCGGCAGGACGTCGGCGCGCGGCGGCTTGTCGCTCTTTTCCCAGAGCGCGATGTTGGCCTGAGGAACGCCCAGTATTTGCGCCGCTTCGGCTTGGGTCAGGCCCTTGGCCTTGCGAAGCGCAGCGATGTGGGCGCCTTGTGGGTGGCGAACTGATTTGAGGGGACGACCCATACCCGGAGTGTACGGGACGATTTCGGCGGGGCTCTTGGGGGGAGGCTCTTGCACGGCACACATAATCCATATATTGGTTATGTGGCGTCGTCCACAAAATCGTCCCCAGTCATCGCCTGGGGCTTGACGACCTTCGGACGAAGAGGAGCCCCCCATGGCGCGGATCTCGGATGCGGAGCTGGACACGATGAAGCGGGAGATCTCCCTCGAGCGCCTCGTGGTCGGGCATGGGATCGCGCTGGCGCGGCACGGGAAAGACCTCGTAGGGCGCTGCCCGTTTCACGCGGACGACACGCCGTCGCTGGTGATCTCGCCCGACACGAACCTCTGGCATTGCATGGGGGCGTGCCAGATGGGCGGGAGCGTGATCGACTGGGTGATGCGGGCGGAGGGCTTGCCGTTTCGACGGGCGGTGGAGTTCTTGCGGGCGGGCGGCGCGCCACGGGTGGACTTGACGAAGGGGCCGCCGCCGAAGAAGTCGACGGTGCTTCGTCTGCCCGCGCTCGGCGACAGCGCGCTCACCGAAGACGAGGCCTTCGAGAAAGTGGTGGCGCACTACCACGAGACGCTGATGGGCGACGCCGAGGCGAAGGGCTATCTCGCGTCGCGCGGGCTCTGGCACGAGGAGGCCGCGGCGCACTTTCGCATCGGGTTCTCCAACCGCACCTTGGGGTATCGGCTTCCCGACAAGAACCGCAAGGAGGGCAAAGTGCTGCGCGAGCAGCTCCAGCGGCTGGGCATCTACCGCGAGAGCGGCCACGAGCACCTGGTGGGCTGCATCACGGTGCCACTCTGGGACGCCGACGGCCCACAGATGTACGGGCGGCGCATGGGCAAGGTGGACGGCGATGGGCCGCGGCACCTGTATTTGCCGGGCCCCCGACGATGCGTGTGGAACGCATCTGGTCTGGGCCGGGAGATCATCTTGTGCGAGTCGATCTTCGACGCCCTCACGTTTTGGGTGGCCGGATTCCGAAGCGTCACCTGCGCGTACGGCGTGGAGGGCTTCGGACAAGCGCATCTCGCCGCCTTCGCCGCAGCCGGCGTAGAGACGGTCCGCATTGCCTTCGATCGCGACGCAGCGGGCGACGCAGCAGCCGCGAAGGTCTCGGCGCAACTCAACGCGGCGGGTCTCGAGACGTTTCGGGTGCAGTTCCCGCGCGGCATGGACGCCGGCAGGCAGAACCTGAACCTGGCAGGCAGAACCTGAACCTGGTACGTGGGTAACCTCTGAAATTCCGAGGCCTTGCGTCCGTCCTGGGCGGTGGGAGAAGCTCGACTCCGCCCTGATCCGTTGCCGCACGTCGGCGCAACAGCCCACGGAGCACGCGGCAGGCGCCACAAGGCCCACGCTCGCGCCCCTACGCGTGCGTCATGCACGCAAAGCCCGCCCCCAAGACGCACCTTCGCCTCGGCGCCGCCGGCACCGGGCTCTTGTGAGCGCGCTACGCCGCGAGCGGCGGCTTCACGGGCGCGTGGTGGTGCACGACCATCCAATAGGTCCCGTGCGGGAATACCACGTCGCGGACTCCGGCGCGCCAGGCGTCCAGCGCCTTGCTGTAGCCCCGTTGAAACGCCCGAAGCGTCCGCACCATCTGCAGGTACGTGGCCCGTGTGCGCGCCGCGAAGCGCGGGATGATGCCGCCCTTCTCCTCGTACGACGCAGCGCGCTTCGCGAAGGACTGCGCGAGCACGGCCTTTCGCCCGAGGAATTTGCCGCCGTCACGCGTGACCTTCTGCCGCGCCCTGTCGACGCGCGACTGCACCCGGCTCTTGAGCCGCGCGCGCCACTCCTCGTCGGACCATCGCATGCCGCTGGGTGCAGTGATCCGCCACGTCGCGAAGTCGGGCGCCTTCTTGCCGAAGTAGACATCAGGCTTCGCCACGGTGCCCTCGGCCGGCATCCAGTGGATGAGGCCCGGCCAAGCCGTCGGCGACTCCACCAGACCGGCCTCGACCGGATTGGCCGCCACGTACGCGACCTTGTCCAGAAGCTCATCCTCCGTCGGCAGCACGACCTCGTTGTACGGCTCCGCGGCCCACAGGTTCTCCCACTGCCCCTGCGACGCATTGAGCGCCTTCGCGGTCGGGCGATTCAGCTCCCGCATGAACTCCGGGAGCCGCCCCTCGACGTCGGTCACCACGATGTGGATGTGGTTCGACATGACGCAGATCGCATGCACCTCGACGCGGGTCTTCGCCATCGCGAGGGCCAACGCGTACGCGAAGATCTGCGTGGTCAGGTCCGACGGGCGCAGACGAAAGCCGCGCTGCGCGCAGCGGCGCGTGAGCATGTATCGCAGACCTCGAACGATGCGCCTCGGCAGAGCCACGCGCTGGGTTACCGCAACTTCGATGCCGCGCGGGATGTCGCCCACTTGCGCTGCCTCCCGCCTGTCCTGGCCACGCGTGCGCTGTCCCGGGACGTCCAGGCGCCTGAACACGCAGGTCCAGGCGCCTGAACACCGTTTCGCTTGGCGCCCGCCGCCCACGGAGACATGATCGCCACGCGTTCGACTGCGGCGTTGGGCCACGGGCGCGGCGACGCGGCGTGCACGTCGGCCCGCGACGTCGAGATCTCTGCGACAGTTGGGTGATCACTTGGCGCCTCCGAGCATCGCGGCGCCGCTGCGGCCTCCGTGCATTGGGCCGGCCCGCACTGCCGGTACTCCCTTCCGCGCCCTCCGTGCGTCCGATAGGCTGAGCGGGTGCTCCGGTTCGTTCACCGATTGACGCCCCTCCTGCTCTGCGCACTGCTTCCCGGGCGCACATGGGCCGCGGTGGACGCGCCGCCAGCGCACCGCGTCATGGGCGAGGCCGCGGAAAGGAGCGTGAGGAACCTCGAAGTACAAATTGGATACCGCACCTATCGCGCAACCCTTGCAACGCCGCGACTGCACCTAGGAAACGAGCCTGCGCTACGGGGAGCAGGTCGAGGGGCCGCGACCGTATACGTGTCCGTTCAGGCGAAGGTCGTTCGAAATGCGGAGGGCCTTGTAACTACGGTGATGGGACGGTGATGTTCTCAATCCTAGGTGAAAATGCCTGCCGACTTGATGTCGATGTCGCTGATACTCGTGAGATTTCATCACCCACGGTTGGGTCGGACGCCAACTGGCTTCCCGCGCGGGTGCACTGCGATTGCGACGGGTTGACTGCTGATGTGGCGATGAACCTAACGACGGAGGACTTCGAACACGTTGTGTCGGACCTCGAGGAGCTTCTTGCGTTCCGGTCGGCCAGTCTCAATGATTGGCGTCAACTATTCTTGCAGGTTGGCGTCAACTATTCTTGCAGGTGGCCACCAGGGTTCATCGTCGTTTCCGTCGGGTAGTTGTCGTCGGTCGTCGTAGTTGTCGTTTGTAGTTGTCGTCGA
>JABFRG010000801.1 GCA_013141295.1 Polyangiaceae bacterium | reverse complement strand
CGCCGCGGTGGTCAGGGCGGGCGCATCGGTAGCCACCGGCGCCGGGGGAGGGATGTGCACCTCGGCCGATGGGCGCGCTTCCGGCGTCGTCGGCACCTCCGCCGGGGCAGCCTCTTTGGCGCAGGCCACGCCGCCTGCCATCGCCGTCACCAGCTTCAAGAACGAGCCGCGATGAACTTTCACGAATCCAGGCTATCGCACGAGCGGGCTCGCGAGAAGCGCAGCTCCGGAGCTCAGGACCGTGCGGCCTTGCGCTTCGGCGCAGCGACCTTCCCCAGGGGGCGCGGCTCGGTGTCGCGGGCGGTGAGCGCGCCGTGTGCCTGCTCGCACCGGAGCTCGGCGTGGACCTTGGCGCCGCACCCGCGGTGCACCACCTCGATGGGCGGGCCGCCCGGCGCCGGCAGCCAGCGATCGCCCCATTGCATCAGCGCGACGATCACCGGGAAGGCCTCGAAGCCCATGGGCGTCAGGCGGTACTCGAAGCGTTCGCGCTGACCCTCGTCGCGATAGCCCACCCGGGCGAGAACGCCGTGCTCCACCAGCGTCGCCAAGCGATCGGCGAGGACGTTGCGCGCGCAGCCGATGGCCCGCTGCATCTCGTCGAAGCGGCGAATGCCGTAGAAAGCCTCGCGCAGGACCAGGATGGTCCACCGTTCGCCGAGCACCGCCAGGGCGTGGGCCACGGAGCACCGGTCCCGAGGCGCTCGTCTGATCAGGTCCGGGTCCATAGGCTCATTCTGCCACCTGGGTTGCTTTTTACAACCCACACGCTAGGCTGAGTCTTCTATGGCAACTCAGCAGGCCACCGCGAGCGCCGTCTCCGTCTTCGTCCACTCCACGGGAACCGGACCCTTCCTGTGGGATCGCATCCCCGAGACCGTGCTGGCCGGCACGCCGAAGATCGCGCCGGCCAACGTCGGCTACCCGCCGAACGCGCCGCTGGCGCGAGGGAGCAAGACGTCGGCGAAGGAAGACGCCGCCCTCGTGCTCGCCGCCATTCCCGATACCGCCACCGCGGTGCACCTCTACGCCCACTCCTACGGCGGCTACGTGGCGCTGGAGCTCCTGGCGCTCCTCGGCGCTCGCGTTGCTTCGCTGTTTCTCTACGAGCCCGTGCTCTTCGGTGCGCTCGCCCGGGAAGAGAGCGCAGACCCGGCGGCGTTGGCGGAGGCCAAGTTCTTCGGCGACAACCGCTGGTTCCTCGACGACGAGGAGCGCGGTGGCGGCGAGGAATGGCTCGCCACCTTCATCGACTACTGGAACCAGCCCGGATCGTTTCAGCGCATGCCGGCATCGATGCAGGCCTACAGCCGCCTGGTGAGCTGGAAGATGTTCCAGGAGGTCCGGGCTTGCTTCTACGAGGCGAGCTCCTTCGACGGCTACCAGCTCCCGGCGCACACCACGCTGGCGCGCGGCGAACGCTCGCCCAAGGCCTCGCGCGCCATGGTGCAGGCGTTGGCGCAACGGCACCCCCACGTCACCGTGGCAGAGCTCGCCAAGACCGGGCACATGGCCCCGCTCACCCATCCGGCCATCCTGGCCGAGGCCATGGCCGCCCACGCCGAGCGCGCGGATGTAAGGTCCATGTAAGGGGCTGCCGGAGGCCGGCCGGTGCATAGCGTCCGGCAATGATTCGATCCCGCGCCTTCGCAGCTCTCGCCTGTCTCCTTCTCGGTTGCTCTTCCCAGGGCAGTGGGTTCGCCGGCGAAGCGCCGGATGCCGGCGGTGACGGCGGAGGGCAGAACTTCGGCCTCGACGGGAGCGGCGGCGGCAAGGTCGAGGTGGTGGGGCACCTGAAGGGCACCGTGCGCGCGCCCAACGGCACCATCCCCATCGCCGGGGCCCTGGTGTACCTCACCCACGAGCGCCCGGCGCCGACGCCCACCAAGGTCTACTGCGACGAGTGCGTTCGCCTGCCGGCGAACACCCCGCAAGCGCTCACCGACGAGACCGGCGCCTACGATCTCCCGGCCACCGCCCTGGGCCCGCAGTTCGTGGTCATCCAGAAGGGCGGCTTTCGACGGGTGCGGGAGATCTACGTGTCCAAGGGCGACGCCTCGCTCCCCGACACGCTGACCACGCTGCCTCCGAAGACCGATCTGGCGGCCGGCGACGAGGTTCCGCGCATGA
Organism: Polyangiaceae bacterium; assembly: GCA_013141295.1. Lineage (GTDB taxonomy): Bacteria > Myxococcota_A > Polyangia > Polyangiales > Polyangiaceae > JABFRG01. Next base: position 4,719 of record JABFRG010000801.1, on the reverse strand, counting down.
CGGTCGTGCACGGCGCCTACGACGAGATCGAGGCCTCGCTCCAGAAGCTGGGCATCGACCCGTCGGCCATCGAAATTGTGCAGAGTGCACTCATTGGCCAGGCCGCCACCGCGTTCCTGAAGGACGCCGCCAAGGTCAACGACCGCCACATCGTATTCTTGCCCTGCGGCGACTTCACCCAGCCGCCGCCCAACACCGATCTCTCCGCCGACAAGACCATCCAGGACAACCTGCGGGCCTTCGTGGCGGCCGGCGGGCGTCTCTACGTCACCGACTGGCACTACGACTTCATCGCCCGTACTTTCCCGGCGTTCGTGGACTTTGCCGGCGCCAGCGCCACCGCGTGCTCCGGCTGCGGGCACCTCACCTACGACGCCGCGGCCACCCTCAGCGACCCTGGCCTCGCATCGTGGCTCGGCGCGCAGAGCTTGAAATCGTTCACGCTGCAGAAGAACTACACCGCCATCGACCGCGTCAATCCGCTCCCGGATCCGACCTCGGCGACGCCCAAGACCATCACGCCGCACGTGTGGGTGAGCGGTTCTCGGGACGGCGGCCCGGTGAAGCCCGCCACCGTGAGCTTCGAGCACGGCTGCGGACGCGTGCTCTTCAGCACGTATCACACCGAACCTTTCTCCACGACGCTGACCCCCCAGGAGCGGGCGCTGCTCGGCGTGCTCCTGGAAGTGAACGTCTGCAACGCGTCGCCGTCCGGCGTCCTCAAGTAGACAAAGAAGAAACGAGAGAGCTCGGAAGCTCTCTCGCTGTTTGGACCCAGGCAGCTAGCTCAGAGGCGCTCGGTGACGCACTTGCCCGACGCGTCCGGGAAGTGACCCGAAAGCTCGCACTCGAGGCCGTCGGCGCAGCGAATGCCCGCGATGCCGCCGCACATCTTGCCGAGGCCGGCGCCCACGAAGCGCGCCCGGCAGGTGCCGGCTTCGTCCGGGTGAATCGGCTCCGCCATGATGCAGTCGAGGCCTTCGGCGCAGCGAATGCCGGCGAAGCCGCCGCACATCTTGCCTTCGGCGGCGCCGGTGGCGGCAGCCTTGATGATCTTGGCGGTGAAGGTGAAGGTCTTGTCGCGACCGCCGCTGATGGACTTCGCGGTGAGGGTCACCTTGTGGGTCTCACCGGCGTGAACCAGGGGTCCGATCTTCCACTCGAGCTTCTCGCTCATGGGCAGGTCGGCGGTGTGCGCCGGGGGAGCCTTGGTGGTGATCTTGGGGTAGCCGAAGCTGCGGTCGGTGGAGGTCACTTCCCACTTCGACACGGGCGTCGCGGTGAAGCCGCCGTAGTAGAGGTTCACGACGACCTTCTTGCCTTCCTCGATGTAGAAGGTCTTGCCGCTGTCGGTCGAGTCCAGGGAGACGCCGGTGGCGGTCTTGGTGAGGTCTTCCGAGTCGCTGGCGTTGTCGTCCACCTCGGCGGCGCAGCCACCGGCAATGAGGGCGAAGGGGAGGAGGCAAAGGGCAGCGCGGAAGTTCATGGTCAGTCTCCGTTGGGGTTGTGACTGGCTACTCTGCACTACGTGTGCCTACGTGTAGGTACGGGTGGAATCAAACACTTAGCTCGCACGGGCGGCGCAAACTGAGGGGCCCGAGCGTCAGTGATGGTGGAAACGTGTACCAGGAGTGGGACAGCGCAGGGCGTTGCTTCCCCGGCCGCGGGCGTGTTGAGTGGGCGGCACCATGTATTCCCGTCGCTCCGGAGGCGCGAGCCTCCGCGTTGCCCTCGCCACGGCTCTGCTGGGATGCGCCGGCAGCGCTGTCGCTCCGTCGCCCACGCTTCCGCCACCCGGACCTTCTGCGACCTCGGCCGCGCCCGCTGCGAAGCCGCTCCACGTCACGCTGCTGGGGACCAACGATCTCCACGGGCGCCTCACCTCGCTGCCGCTCTATGCCGGCTACGTTGCGAACGTGCAGAATGCACGCAATGCCGATGGCGGCGTGGTGCTCCTGGGCGACGCCGGCGACATGTTCCAGGGCACCCTGGAGTCGAACTTGGTGGAGGGCGCCTCGGTGGTGCGCGCCTACGACGCCCTCGGCATGCACGCCGTCGCGGTGGGCAACCACGAGTTCGACTTCGGTCCCGCCGGGCCGCACACGGTGCCGGTGGAGGGCGAGGACGGTCGCGGCGCCCTCAAGGCACTGGCCCGGAGCGCGCACTTCCCGTTCCTCGCCGCCAACCTGAAGGAGTCCGGCCAGCTGCCCCCGTGGGAGAACGTCGCGCCGTCGAAGCTCGTCACGGTACGCGGGCTCCCGGTGGGCTTCGTCGGCGTCACCACCCACGAGACCCTGGGCACGACGTTGGCCGCCAACGTGCGCGGGCTCACCATCGAGCCGCTCGCCGCGAGCATCGCCCGCGAGGCCGCGTCCTTGCGCGCCGCCGGTGCTGCGCTGGTCATCGTGCTGGCGCACGCGGGGGGAAAGTGCGCTTCCTTCGGTCACGCGCCGGAGGCCGATCAGTGCGAGATGAACAGTGAGATCTTCCAGGTGGCGCGGGCGCTCCCGAAGGGCGCCGTCGACGCCATCGTGGCCGGTCACTCGCATGCCGGCGTGGCGCACGAGGTAGCGGGCATCCCCATCATCGAGTCGTTCGCCAACGGAAAGGCGTTCGGCCGCGTGGACTTCGACCTCGATGCGAAGACCCACGCGGTCCTGGCCGCGCGCATCTCGCCGCCGAAGAAGCTCTGCCCCGGCGATCGCGACGACCCGGCGACGTGCGAGCCGGGCACCTACGAAGGCGCGCCGGTGATGCGCCCGGCGGCGATGGTCGCTTCCGTGAACGAGGACCTGAAGGTGGCCATCACCCGCAAGGGCGAGCCGCTGGGCGTGGAGCTGCCGGACGGTCTCCGCAAGTCGTACGACGAGGAGTCACCGGAGGGGAACGCCTTCGCCGACTTCTTGCGCGAGGCCTATCCCACCGCCACCGTGGCGCTCATGAACGGCGGCGGTCTGCGCGAGAGCCTCCCCAAGGGCAAGCTCGCGTACGGCGCGCTGTTCGAGGCGTTCCCGTTCGACAACCGCGTGGCCATCATCCGCACCACGGGCGGTCGCCTTCGCGCGCTCCTCGCGTCGCACCTGCGTCGCTCGGCGGGCATCTTCTCGGTGAGCGGCCTGCGGGTAGAAGCGCGCTGCGAAGCGGGCGGCGCAATCAGGATCGAGCTGGTGCGTCCCGGCGGCAAAGCCATCGCCGACGCCGACAAGGTGGAGATCGTCACCAACGAGTTCCTGGCGCAGGGCGGCGACGAGTTCTGGGGCGACGAGGAGCAGGGAACCAAGGGGACGGTGACCATCACCGACGACGCCGTGCGCGACGTGCTGGAGGCGCGCCTTCGCAAGCGCAGTCGCCTGACCGAGCGCGACGTGTTCGATGCGAAGGCCCCGCGCATGAGCCTTCCCACGCGCCGCCCGGTGCGCTGCGCGAAGTGATGGTTCAGCGCGACTCGACGCGCACGTTGTCGAAGCGAGCGGCGAACTTGGCGCTGGCGTTGTCGACGTAGGGCGCGCCGATCTCGATGGACGCGCCGGTGGGGGCCGGCGCGAAGTCGATGGTGGCGGGGATGGGAAGCTGATCGTCCACCGAGAGATAGGCGGTGACGCCGCCGCCGGCATCGCTCCGCGACGTGGTCACCACGCAGCGGTGCCACGCGCCCAGCGAGAAGAGCGGAATGGTGGTAGCCGAGTACGCCTTGCCGGCGTCGCCGAAGCGCCGCTGCGCGCCCCACTCGAGGTGGTCCGGAAGGCCGGCCAGAACGAACACCTGTTGCTTGGTGTCGGCGGCGTAGGGCATGACCGAGAGGTGGAAGATGTCGACCTCCACGAACGTCCCCGGCGCGACCACGTCGATGCGAACGTCGAAGGACACGCGGAAGTCCGGTGACGGGAGCGTGATGGCCCGACCGAGGAACGACGCGCCGGATCCGGCGACCACGTCGAACCGCGCGGCCCGCGGCGCGGAGACGAAGAGCTCGCTGTCGTGCGAGCGCGTGGCAACGGGCGTGATCTCCGAGAGCGCCCAGCCGTCGCCCAGGCCGACGCGCGGATCGTCGAAGTCGTCACAGAACAAGCCGGCGTCTGCTACACACGGCCCTCGCGGACCGGCGTCGATACCCGCATCCGCAGGGGCCCCGTCGGCCTCCACTGCGACCACGTCCGGGGCCGCACCGTCGGCGGGCGCGCCGCGGCTGGCGTAGTCGCTGGAGCAGAACGAGAGACCGAGCGCGACGCCCGGAAGCAGCGCGAGGGTGGCGATGCGGAGCACGAAGGGACGCGACGGCGCTTTCGACATGCGGACGAGGGCCTCCATCGAGAAGTATCGCACCGACGTTCGGCCAGGTGGCAGGCTTTTGCCGTTCGGATGTGCGGGGAAGTGTTCGCCGCACGGCGCCGTGGGAGTGCTATGTGAGGCCCCATGCACGCCGAACACGCGACATTCCTCGAGGCCCTGGCGAACAAGCGCCGGGTCACCGTCACGTTCTTCCACCAGAAGGAAGGTCGCGAGCGCACCATCACCTGCGCCCCCCTCGACTTCGGCCCGCTCCGCGGCGCCAAGGACCAGAGCCCGCGCTACCAGCTCTGGGATCTCGAGGCGAAGCGGCCTCCGTACAACGTCACCGTGCTCCCGGACGATCTGAAATCCCTGGTGCTCCTCGAGGAGACCTTCGATCCGGCGTCGATCATTCGCTGGGCCTTCAAGCCCAACGCCTGGGCCATCACC
>JABFRG010000626.1 GCA_013141295.1 Polyangiaceae bacterium | reverse complement strand
CACGCCGGTCGCTACGAAGACGGCAAGATCCCTGACCCGCTACCCGCACCCAAGTCGCGACTGCGGAGAGTCAAGTGATCGATCCTGCTATGCATTGTCCCGTCGGAGAAGAGCCACACCCATTCGAATTCCTATCTTCGTGCGCCTGCTCTTCGAGCAGGCAGCACTCGACGCAGCGACGGTGCGGGCAGTTGCCGAGAAGGTTGCGGGCCACGGAGCACAGCCAACGTGGTGGCCATCTTGGATTGCAGGACTTCCGTAGCCCGAACCGAAGCACCCTGGTGGAAGAGCACCGCACGTGAATGGCTTGGCGTCGCGACTGTGGGCCTGGCCGGAGCCGAAAGTCGCGATCCCCGACGGCTGGCGATCATGGGCCGGTCGCAGGCCTACAAGCTCATGGCCATTGCCCGGTACATCCCGCGCAGCGACCTGGGTGCGCGAGCGCACCGCGGCGGCCCCGCGAGAGTGACGACGCAAAGATTCGCAGGGAGCGTTCTACTTCTTCGCACGCTCCGCGTGTAACGGCGGGCCTCTGGTGGCGTCCCTTGGACCACACGTCGCAGCGAGCGCCGTGACCCAACCCGAGGTCGCCTCCATGAAGAAGAACGTCGTCCCCGCAGTGCTCGTCGTCGGTCTGTTGGCCACGCTGGTCGCCCAGGCCAAGCTCGCAGGCTCCGGCGGGGATGTGCGGTTTTCAGCGTCCGGCCCCGGCGGCCTGAAGATCGTGGGCACCACGGGTGACATCTCCGTGAAGGACGACGGAACGACGGTGACCGTGGTCGTGCCGCTGGCCAACCTCGACACCGGCATCGGTCTCCGCAACAAGCATATGCGCGAAAAGTACCTGGAGGTCGCCAAGTACCCCAATGCCGAGCTGACCGTGAGCCGCGCGGCGCTGAAGCTCGCCGAAGGCTCGGGAACGGCGGCGGGCACCATGAAGATTCATGGGCAGAGCCATGCGGTCAACTTTGCCTACTCCGCCAAGAGGAGCGGCAGCGGGTATGCGGTGGACGGCACCGTGCACTTGGACATCCACGACTACGGTATCGAGGTTCCGAGCTACCTCGGCGTGACGGTGAAGCCGGAGATCGACGTGGTGGCGCGTTTCGTCGCCGTCGATAACTGAACCATGCGCGCGCTCTGGTCGCTTCTGTTTGCGGGCCTGGTGCTCGTCGTTTGCCGCGACGCATCCGCCTACCCTTGGATGATTCGCCACGAATACACGGGGTGCGCGACCTGCCACGCCGACCCCTCCGGCGGGGGCCTGCTCACGCCCTACGGTCGCGCCCAGAGCGAAATTCTCCTCCGCACCTACTACGGTTCCGAGAAGCCGGAGGACCGCGACCCAGGCGCGCTGGGAGACTTCGCCTTCGGGGCCATGACCCTGCCCAAGCAGCTGCTCCTGCAGGGCGACGTTCGCGGGCTGTTGCTGCACGCCGTTCCCGAGAGTGGTCCATCCGATTCTCGGCTCGTCCACATGCAGAGCGATCTGGCGGCCCAGCTCACCCTCGATCGATTCCGCGCCAACGTGAGCCTCGGATACATGCACAAGGGCGCGGCTCCGGCGTGGCTCCTGGGCGGCAAAGAGGACCATCACCTGGTCTCTCGGCACCACTGGCTGGGCCTCGACCTCGGCGCGGAGAATCAGTTCCTCCTGCGCCTCGGCCGCATGAATTTGCCCTACGGCCTTCGATCCATCGAGCACACGATGTGGGTGCGGAGCGCGACCCGCAGCGACATCAACGCCGCACAGCAACACGGGGTGGCACTCGCGTACGGCGGCGAGAAGGTCCGCGCCGAGCTCATGGCCATCGCCGGAAACTTCCAGGTGAGCCCGGACGTGTTTCGCGATCGCGGCTACGCCGGCTACTTCGAGTGGGCCCCGACGCCGCGGCTCGCGGTGGGCGTCAGCTCGCTCGCAACCCACGTGGATCGCGATATTCAAGTAGGGGCCGGCTTGTTTCGTCAGGCCCACGGTCTGTTCGGTCGCTACAGCCCCAAAAAGGTGCTGGTGATCTCCGCCGAGGCCGACGCGCTCGGTGAGCACGAAACCGGCAAGCCCGGGCGCGTGGGGATGGCTGCCATGGTGTCGGCGGACGTCGAGCCCACGCAGGGGCTGCACCTGCTGACCACTGCGGAGATCAAGGACTCCTCGTTTCGGGACCAAGGCGCGAGCCTCGGACTCTGGGGAGGAGCCGCGTGGTTCTTCGCACCGCACGCCGATCTCCGCGCCGACATCGTCTGGCGGAGCGAGGCCGTTGGCGCGAATCGCCAGAGCTCGCTGGCGCTCCTGGGCCAACTGCACTTCTTTCTGTGAGGCTTTCATGAACCACACACACATGCTGCGTCGACTGACATCGCTGGCTCTCGGCGGGGTGGTGGTGCTCGGCGCTGCGCGCGCGCACGCGACGCCGAACTTCCCGGTAGCGGTGCAGCAGCACCTGCAGCTCGCGGCGGCGCCGGCCTGCACGTTGTGTCACGTCGGAACCCCCTCGCGGGGAACAGTCGTCACGCCGTTCGGTGCGAGCATGCGCGGCCGCGGCCTCGTTGCGTACGACGAGGGCACCCTCCGCACCGCCCTCGACGCCCTCACGGCAGAGAAGCGCGACAGCGACAAGGACGGCGTCGCCGACATCGCCGAGCTGGTGGCCGCGACGGACCCCAACGTCGCGCAGGGAGCCGGAGGTGGCGAGGTGCTGGTACCCGAGTATGGCTGCGCGAGCGGCGGCAAGGCCCGCGCGCCGGGCATCGCAGGCGCCTTGGGCGTAGCAGCGGTGCTCGCGTTGCGACGCAGAAGGGCTCGGTGATTTTTCGCACGGAGCGTGCAGTTCTTTGAAACGCGTCCCTCGTAACGGCCCGCTACCAGACCCGTAGCGACGCCCGAAGAAGCCTGCTGCGCTCGCGGCGCGCTTCGCTCCACCCGAGGTACTCGAACGATGCACAAAGATCTTAAGACGATGATTGGCCTTGCCTGCACCGCAGGCGCACTTGCGCTCTCCGGCTGCAGCTCCGACGCGAAGACGGCGAGCCCGACCGCCGACGCAGGCTGCCCCGGAAAGGACGCGGGCTGCCCTGGCTCCGACGCAGGTTGCCCCGCCTCCGACGCCGGCTGTCCCGGCACCGCGGGCGATCCGCAGACGCCCGGTACCGGGCCGCAGGCCGAAGCGTGGCTGGCCAAGGGCGACTACAAAACCTGGAAGTCGGAGCCGGCAGTGCACGATAGCCGCAGCCCTTCGCCGCACGGCAAGAACCGCATCTTCTCCAACGCGAAGCTCTCGGCCCACGGTACCGGGGAATACCCGGTGGGGGCAGCCTCGGTGAAGGAGCTCTACGATGCGGCCGGCACGACCGTCGTCGGCTACGCCATCGGCCTCAAGACCAAGGCCGGCGCAGGTGACGCCTGGTACTGGTACGAGAAGATGGGGACCACCGTGGTGGCCAACGGCAACGGGGTCGCGCTCTGCGTCGGTTGTCACAGCGCAGCCGGGAGCGATGCCGCGCATTCGGGGCACGACTTCGTCTACACCCAGGTTCAGTAGGAGGCGCCGACCATGCGAACGGTGCGCGGCGTAGGCGTGGGCTTTCGACGAGAGATCGCCGAAGGGCTCCTCACCACGTCGCGCCCGGTCGACTGGGTCGAGATCGTCTCCGAGAACTTCATCGGTCTCGAAGGCCGTCCGAGAGAGCTCTTGCGTCGCTGCGCCGATCGCTTCGCCATCGTGCCCCACGGCGTGACGCTCTCACCCGCCACCGCGCCCGACCCGGCGTACTTGGCTGGACTCTCGGAGCTGGCCGCACGGGTCGACGCGCCCTTCGTGAGCGACCACGTCTGCTTCAGTCGAACCGGCGGGCAAGAGTGGTTAGATCTTCTCCCGCTGCCGTTCTGCGCCGCCGCCGCCCGTCGCGTGGCCGCAAGCGCCCGTACCACCCAAGAGGTGCTGGGGCGTCCGCTGCTCCTCGAGAACATCACCACCTACGCGGTGATGCCCGGCAGCGAGTGGGACGAAACCACGTTCCTGCGAAAGATCCTCGAGGAGTCGGGCGCTGGCCTGCTCCTCGACGTCACCAATCTCTACGTGAATTCCGTGAACCTCGCGTTCGATCCGCACGCCCGCATGGAGGAGCTGCTGACCGCGCTCGGCCCGTGCGTACGCCAGGTGCATCTATCGGGCCCCACCCACGACGGACAGCGCCTCGTCGACAGCCACGCCTCGGCGGTTCCCGCCGTGGTTCTGGAGCTCTTCGAGCGGGTGCTGCGGGCCTGCGGTCCGGTACCGACGTTGGTGGAGTGGGACGCGCGCATTCCAGCCGTCGATACGGTGCTCGACGAGGTCGATCGGGCTCGGCGCGTATGGGAGCGCTTCGCATGATCGACGCATATCTGGAGATCATGCACGGATATCTGGTGGGTCGCGAGAGCGAATCCGCCACCGCAGACGCCCTGGAGCGCGCGGGGTTCTCGCCGTCGTCGTCTCCCGTCGCTCCGTCGTCGTCACCGAGCACGTTCGGCGTGTACCGAGAGCTGGTGACCCGGCAATGGCGCGCGGTCCTGGACCACTTCTTTCGAGCCGCACGCGCGTTCGCACTGGCAAGCTCACGCACGGACGACCCAACGTGGGACGAGCTCGCTCTCGCCTTTCACCAGGCGCACCCGCCCACGGAAGGCAATCCCAACGTCTTCTGTCTCCCGTTCGCTGCGTATCTGGAGGCGCGGGGGTGCGGGGCAGAGTTGGTCGAGCTGGCCGACTTTGCGGTCACACGGTACCGGGCCATGCATGTTGCGCACGGACCCACGCCCGTCGTGGAAGCCGACGTCTTCGCCCGGACCTACGGCTTCGACGTCGTTTCGTTCTCTCGCGCAGCAGAGGCGGGTGAAGCGGGGTGCCTCCTCGCGGCTGTGCCCACCACCGTCGTGATTGGCCGCTCGCGGCGCACCGGTGCGCTCCGCGTGGTGCGCGCGTCTCTCGGTGCGCTGGTCGCCCTCTCGGAGGCGGATGGCTCCGCTTCGTCCGACCAGCTCCCCGCGGGATTGACCCGCGCGCTGGTCGAAAGCGAACGCGGCGCGCTCGCTCTCGAAGGCTTGCTCCCGTGAGGCCGGTTCTCTGGGCCTTGGCGGCGCTGACGACGGTGGGCGCGATGGGCTTGTCGTGGGTGCTCGGAAGCGCGAAGCCGCCCGCGCGACCGCCGCTCCCCCCAGGGGCCACCTACCTGGAGGCCGACGCTTCGGCGCTCACCTGGCAGAACTGGACGCTCCTCACGCCGACCATCCGTGCTCCGACCTCGTTGAACGGCCGTCGTCGCATTCTCGTGTACGTGCGCATGCCGGACAGGTCGCGGATCGAGCTATCGCCCGGAGGTTACCTGGCGCTGCCGCCAGGCACGGATGCGGTGCGGGTCGAGCTGGAGGCCGACACCGATGAACCGGACGCACCGGTGAGCGAGCGCTGGGAGGTCCTCGACGTCCGGGGCACGCACATGTTCGACCAGGGTGTAGAGTACACCATGCTCCGCCCGCTCGCCTCGGGGCCACGGCTCCTGGGCTTCGCCTGGAATCCCTCGCGAGCCGATCCGCGCGACGCCGCCGCGGCCCTCGTGCGGTCCGGCCTCCTTCGAGGTGGCAGCGACGAGGCCGCAGCGCTCCACCTCCGGGGCATCAACGACTGCGCCGGCTGCCACCAGAAGCGCCGCCCCGAGGCTACCACCGGGCCCGTCCATCGAGGCACCGACGACCAAGGGTTCTTCGGCCTCCGTTCGGTGTTCGAGGACGAAGGGCCCACCGAAACCTATCGACCGCGCGACGCGAACGAGGGCGATGCGTTCATTGCGCGACTTCCCGGCGGGCGTGCGCGGTTCGACATGAAAGCGGCGCTCGCTGCCAGAGACCCCCATGCGCTTCGGGTGTGCGCGTCGCGCGCAGCGCTGGCGCCGTTCTTCGACGACGAAGCGCGGATCGCGTTCCGCGCATCGCTTCTCGCGTGCGGGGCGCCGCAAGGGACTCTGCGCTAACCTGTGGAGATGGAACGGCACCGACGGATCGCAGCGCTGTGGAACTGGCTCCCGGCATTTCGCGGCGTCGCCGAGTTCGAGAGCGTGCACAAGGCAGCCATCGACCTGGCGGTGAGCCCGTCGGCGCTCTCGCGATCGGTGCGCCTCCTGGAAGACGCCGTGGGCCGGCCGCTCTTTCTTCGTGAAGGCGCCGGGCTCAAGCTGACGCCCTTCGGTCACGAGCTGTTCCTGGCCACCAAGGAAGCCATCCGGCGCATCGACGATGCCACGTCGTCGGGCGAGGACGGTGCGGCGCAACAAGTCACCATCGGCGCATCGTCGCCGGTGCTGCTCGCCTTGGCAGACGCGGCCAGCATGGCCACGCTCCGGGCAGACCCTGGCGCCCGCATGCGCACGCGGCTCTCGCCGGAGGAAGAGGGGGTGGGCGAGCTGCTTCGCGGCGGCATCGACCTCCTGCTGGGCCTTCGCGCCGAACGACATGCCGAGCTGGTGAGCGAGCCGCTCGGCGAAGCGCAGTATGCGGCATTCCATCTCGAGACCGATGGCAAGGGCCTCGACAAGGCGGCGCGCCCCTTGGTTTGCGTTGCCGGGCAAGGTCCCGCGCTCGAGCGTTCGGCGCTCGAGGTCTCCTCGGTGGGAAGCGCGGTCGATGCGGTGCGCGAGCTCGAGGGCTATTGCGTCTTGCCGGACGTCGGACTGCCGTGTGTGAAGGGCCTCGTGCGAACGCGCCACGAAGGCGCACCCGACGCGATACATGCGACCTGGCGAAAGCCCGTCGCCGAAGCGATCCCCGGCCTCGACAGCTTCGTGAAGGCCATGCGCGCGCTCCGATCACTGCGATCGTGCGGTCAGGAG
>JABFRG010000768.1 GCA_013141295.1 Polyangiaceae bacterium | reverse complement strand
AGGGCACCCTGTCGGTGCGGGCCCAGCCCACCGATTGGTCCACCGAGGGCGGCGTCTCGCTGGAGCTGGCGCTACCGGCACGGCTCCTCGGCGTCGTCCTGGGGAGCCCGCGCGTTCAAGACGAGCTCGGGCACGGAGCCGCCCGCGCCGTCGCAGCCGCTGGCCCCCGCAGCTATCTGGGCCTGACCTTCGGCTACGCGCGGCCAGGTATCGTCGCGGCGTATCGCGGTTCGAGCCCCGCGGTGGCGGCGGAGGACCCGGAGGGAGCGCTCCGGGAGGCGCAGGCGCTGGTGGACGCCTGGGCTCCTGGGCCCTCGGAGCCGGTGCGCCTGTGGTTGGAACAGAATGTATTGTGCACGGATGGCGCGCCGGTCGCGCTGGTGCAGTGGGTACGGCGCATCGCCGCCGCCCACGGTCTCGACGTTCGGTAGCCGATCACGGCTCCTCGTCGAGATCCTGGCGCACCCGCGCCCGGGCGCGATCGAGCTGCTCCGGCGTGGCGCCGAGCTCGGTGAGGAGGTGCTCGGTCATGGCCAGGGCCACTTCGAGCTCGGCGGTCACCACCGCGTCGGCGCCCGCGGCACGCACCGCGCTGCGGTCGCGCAGGTAGGCCGAGCGCGCCAGGACCCGCACCTCCGGGTTCAGGCTCCGCGCCATGCGAATGACCGCTTCGGTGGGTGAACCGGATGCGGCGAAGATCAATGTCCGCGCGCTGGCGATGCCCGCGCGGTCGAGGATCTCTCGCTGCGCGGCGTCGCCATAGACCGCGTCGAGGCCGCGGGCCTTGAGATCGCGCACGGTCTCGAGGTTCATCTCGATGATGGTGGGGCGCACCTGCGCAGCCTTCAGGAGCCTCGCCACGGTGCGGCCCACCGGCCCGTAGCCCACCACGATGGCCCGGTGCGCCGCGTCCTCTACGCGCACGGGCTCGTCGTCGGCCTGACTCGAGAAGCTCTTGCCCACTCGCTGCGCAGCCCGGAAGAGGAGCGGATTGATGGTGATGGTCACGATGGCGGTGGCCACCAGCGCCTGGGTCGCGGCCGGCGGGAGGAAGCCGAGCTTCTGACCCATGGCGGCGACGATGAAGGAGAACTCTCCCACCTGAGCCAGCGACGCAGAGACCGCCAGCGCGCTGCCGGCCGCTTGCCCGCGAAGCCGCTGCACCGCGTACGCGGCGATGGGCTTGCCGAGGAGCACCACGGCGAGGGTCGCCAGTGTGAGCTTGCCGTTGGCCAGGAGCGTCGTCGGGTCGAGGAGCATCCCCACCGAGACGAAGAACAGCACCGCGAACGCGTCGCGCATGGGAAGGGCCTCGGAGGCCGCGCGCGAGGCGAAGTCCGACTGACCCACCACCATGCCCGCCAGGAAGGCGCCGAGCGCCATGGACGCGCCGAACAGCTTGGCGGAGCCGACGGCGATACCGAGCGCCAGCACCAGCACCGTGAGCGTGAAGAGATCGCGCGACCGCGACTTCGCGACGTAGCCGAGGACCTTGGGGATCACCCGCTTGCCGATGACCAGCGTGAAGAAGCCGAGGCCGCCGATCTTCAGGAGCGACAATCCCAGGGACTTGCCCAGCGACGCGAGCCCGATATCGGCGCCGCCCGCCGCCACCGCCGGGAGCAGCACCAGGACCAGGACCGCGAGGACGTCCTCGACCACCAGCCAGCCGATGGCGAGGTGCCCCATCGGCGTGTGGAGCACGTCGTGATCGCTGAGCACGCGCAGCAGCACCACCGTGCTCGACGCGGCGATGGTGAGACCGAAAACCGCCGCCGCCGGCGTGGTGAAGCCCAGGGCGCGCGCGGCGCCGAACGCCAGCAAGGTGGCGGTGGCCGCGCCGGCGAACGCGCCGGGGATGGCCACCTTCCGCACCGCCAGGAGCTCGTCCAGGTGGAACTGCAGGCCCACCCCGAACATGAGCAAGATGACACCGATCTCCGCCAGCTGGTTGGCGAGGCCGCTGTGCGCCACGAACCCCGGCGTGAACGGGCCCACCGCCACGCCCGCCGCCAGGTAGCCGACGATCGGAGAGAGGCGGATGCGCTGCGCCAGGAACCCCAGCACCAGTGCGGCCGTGAGGCCGCCGGTCAAGGTCAGGATGAGATCGAGATCGTGATCCATCTCACGACCGAGGCGTCCGCTGGAGCGCCGCCTCGGCTTCGCCCTCGCCGCGGCTGAAGCTCTTGCCGCAGCGCTGGCACTCGTAGCTGCCGTCCTGGGGACCCCGGGCGCGGAGCTGCAGGTGCTTGCAGTGGGGGCAGCCGAGCTCCACCACCGCGCCCCGCGATGCGCCGCCCCAGATGGGCATCAGGTGGTTTCCTTGCGGGCGGTGGGCGCGCGCAGGTTTCGGTGCCCCGCGTAGCCGAGGGCGATGGCGGATGCCAGCGACGCGCCGCCGGCGGCGTGGAGCTTGGTGGCGTGATCGGGCCGCTCCGAGCTCTCGCCGAGCAGGTGCAGACTGGCCCCCGCGAGCATCACTGCGAGGAGGGTGGCAACCGTGCCAAGAACCGTACGAACACGCGACTGGGGGCTTTTCATCTTGATGTAAGTCCTCGGAGAGTATCGGTATTCCCGACAGATTGCGGATTCGTAATATTGTGCCACAGAAGGCGCGTGGCGTCACGACCGTTGGAGCTCCAACGATTCTTTCTCCGATGCCGCAGCGTCCCTGTGCGTGGTGCCGGTGTCAGTCGGCGCCGGCGTCCGACGGCCCGCCATCGCTTGCGTCACCCGCGCTTGCGTCGCCCGCATCGCCGGAGCCCGCGTCGGTGGCACCGGCGTCCGGAGCTTGCGGTGGCGCGTGCACCACGAGGCGGATGTAATACTCGGCGCAGGAGTTGTTCTTCACGTACACGGCGCCGGGACCACCGATGGTGATGTCGGCCACGTTGCCGCCCGCGATGGTGAACGAACCGCCCTGGAGCGGGCGCTTGTCGGCGCTGATGTAGACCAGCACCGAGTCGGGGAGTCGCGTACCGAGGAGGCTGGTGTCGAAGGCGATGAGCATGCGGTGGTCGTAGCGAAGCCACTCACCGTCGATGGGCCCCGACTCCCAGGTGTCGGCGTCGACGAGCCGGCCGCTCCCGGGCTGGGTGCGCGATTCTTGGTCGTCGCAGGAGCCGTCGAAGCAGCCCACGCTGGCGCCGCCGGCGGAGAGCACGAACGGGAGCGCGAGGGTGGCGAAGAGACGTGCGCTACGCACCCAGGAGCTCCGTCGCGTGGAGCGCGTGATAGGTGAGGATGAAGTCGGCCCCGGCGCGCTTGATGGAGGTGAGCACCTCGAGCACCGCGCGATCGAGGTTCACCATGCCGCGATCGGCGGCGGCGTGGAGCATCGAGTACTCGCCCGAGACGTTGTAGGCAGCGAGCGGGAGCGTGGTGGCGCGGCGCACGTCGCGGAGGACGTCGAGGTAGGGCAGGGCCGGCTTCACCATGAGCATGTCGGCGCCCTCCGCCTCGTCGAGCGCGGCCTCGCGCAGGCCTTCCCGGGCGTTGCCAGGATCCATCTGGTAGCCGGCGCGATCGCCGAACTGCGGCGCGCAGTCGGCGGCCTCGCGGAACGGGCCGTAGAAGGCGCTGGCGTACTTCACCGCGTAGCTGAGGATGCTGGTGTCGGCGAAGCCCTCGGCGTCGAGCTCCTTGCGCATGCGGATCACGCGGCCGTCCATCATGTCGCTGGGGGCCACCACGTCGGCGCCGGCCTTGGCGTGGACCACCGCCATCTTGGCGAGGATCTCGATGGTCTGATCGTTGTCGACCTCGAGCGTGCCGTCGCGGCCCGGCGAGAGCACGCCGCAGTGCCCGTGGCTGGTGTACTCGTCGACGCACACATCGGTCATCACCAAGAGCTCCGGCGCTGCGGACTTCATCTCCCGCACCGCGCGCGGCACCGGGCCGTCGGGATCGAGGCCGGCCAGGCCCTTGTCGTCCTTGTGCTCCGGGAGGCCGAAGAGGATGCAGCCGCCGACTTTCCGCTGCACCAGGGTGCGGGCCATCTCTGCCGCGTCGCCGACCGGGAGCTGAAAGACCCCGGGCATGGTGCTGATGGGGCGCTTCTCGGTGATGCCCGCATGAAAGAACAGCGGGTAGACGAAGTCCTTCGGATCGAGGGTCGTCTCCCGGACCAGGGCGCGGAGGGCAGGGGAGCGTCGGAGGCGCCGCGGGCGCGTGAGCGGGAACGTCATGACGGAGCGCACGTTACACGCAAACGGCCTCTTCAGCGAGAGCCGCTACTCACTGCGGGGCGCAGGTGGAGACGCCGGCGCCCACGATGGTGGAGGGCATGGTGGTCACGGTGGTGGCGGTCTTGGGCCCCGGGTCGAAGCGGGTGACGTCGGTGGGGCCGCCGCCGGAATGGAAGACCCAGAAGGAGCCGCCCCAGAACGCGAACGCGAAGGCGTCGTTGGTGTCGCCGGTGGGGAGGCGATCGGCGGCCACCACGCGGCCGTTGACCTTGTTCACCTCGGCGATGAACGAACCGCCGCTGATGGGCCAGTAGGCGAAGAGGCGACCGTCGCCGGTGCCGGTGAGCTCGGCCCGGGGAATCGGCGGCGTGAACGGCGCCACGAAGCGGAGCGCGTAGGCAGCCAGGTCGATGCTGCCGAGGCCGTTGGAGTTGCCGGTCTGCGGATTGCTTGCAACATACAAGCGATCGGTGCCGTCGGTCTCGGCGGAGAAGCCCATGCCGAAGGTGAGGAAGCCGGGACGGCCGCCGCTCGTGTAGGGGGTCACGGCGCAGGCGGCAGTGGCGGTGCTCACGCGGTAGAGGCGCCCGTCGGTGTACACCACGTGCGCGATGCCCTTGCGGTCCACCGCCATGGAGAACGGGGTCGCAGAGCCGCTGCCGGCGCACACCAGCTTGCCCACGAACTTGAAGGCGAGCGTCGGCGGATAGAAGCTGAAGAGCTCGTTCTGCGAGGTCACGACATAGATGCGCGTGTCCGATGCGTCGGGGCAGTCGAGCAACACCACGTCGGGCTTGGGCGTGACGTCGAGCGAGGGCAGCGCGTCGAGGGAGGCGTCGGGGCGGCCCACGTCGGGGCCCGCATCGAACGGCACCGGCGAAGGATCGTCCTCGAAGAGGAGCCCGGTGCGGCTGCCGCAGGCCACCAGCAAGGAGAGCAAAAGGAGGCGAAAGCGCAGGCGTTTCACCCGCGGAAGCATGACCGCGTTCGACGCTGCTCGCAAGGGCGGTGGCGTATGGCGACCGTCGTGTGGCGCGCGTGCGTAGCCGGGAGCGCGACTGTTACTTAATGCACGGTCCCGGAAGTCGCAGCGATTGTGCTTGTAGGGCGGGTCTCGCCGGGCAAAAGTACGCGCATGAGGGCGCGCCGAAGTTTGTTCCTGGTCCTACTCCTGGCTGCCTGTGGCAGCCGCACCGGCCTCCTCACCGAAGAGGGCACCTTCACGCCGCTCCTCGATGCGTCGACCCTCGACGTGCGCACCGACGCACGGCGCGACAGCGGCACCGACGCCGACTTGCCGCCCATCGACGCGCGCCCGCGAGAGGACGTCGATCAATCCGACTGCCCCGACGCGTCCACCACGTTCATCTACACGGTCACGACCCAGAACGAGCTGCTCGCCTTCAATCCTCCGGCGGGGAGCTTCAAGTCCATCGGGACGCTGGTGTGCCCGGCCGGCGGCGCGACGCCGTTCTCCATGGCGGTGGACCGCCGGGGTGTGGCGTACGTGCTCTACAACGACGGCAACCTGTTCAAGGTGAGCACCCTCACCGGCGCCTGCATCCCCACCGGGTTCCGGCCGTTCCAGCAGAACTACCAGCTCTTCGGCATGGGCTTCGCGAGCAACTCCGGCGGCGCCGCCGAGACGCTCTTCGTCATGGGGGACGAGCAAGGTGGCGCGCGGCGTGGCCTCGCGCGCATCGACACGAGCTCGTTCTTGCTCACGCACATCGGCGACAACACGCCGGAGCGCGCCGAGCTCACCGGCACCGGCGACGGTCGCCTCTTCGCGTTCTATTCGAAGAACAACGGCAATTCGACGTGGATCGGCGAGGTCAACAAGACGAACGGGTCCATCGCCGCCGAGAACCCGCTCACCACCGACCAGGGGAGCGGCTGGGCCTTCGGCTTCTGGGGCGGTGACTTCTACCTCTTCACCGGCCCCGGTGGGTCGTCGGTGGTGACCCGCTACCGGCCCTCCGATGGCTCGGAGGTGCAGGTGGCCACCTATCCGTCGCTCATCGTGGGTGCCGGCGTCTCGACCTGCGCGCCTTCGGAATGAAGCGGGTCGTCGTCGGTGTCGGCATCGGCGATCCCGAGCTCCTGACGGCTCGCGCACGAAGCTGCATCGGCCGCGCCGACCTCGCGGTGGTGGGCCGCGACGTACCGGAGCCGGTGCTGGCGCTCTTGCCTCCCGGCTGCGCCCGCCTCGCCTTGGACGAAGCGGTGGTCCGCGGCGCGCTGTCGGTAGATGTAAAATACACGTATGTGGTGGTGCTGGTGACCGGTGAACCGGCGCGGGTGGCGCATGGGCTCGGGCCGGTGGACGAGATCGTCCCAGCGCTGCAGCCGCAGCACTTGCTCGAGACCTTCGCGGGCCTCGCCGGTACCGGGAGCTTGGCGGTCGTGGATGCGGAGCCGGGGGTAGGGGGCCGGATCTCGGCGCTGTCGGCGGCGGTCGACGTGCTGGTGCTGCGCGCTGCCGGACCGCTCCCGGCCGACGTGGTGGCGGCGCTGGTGCGCGCCCGGGGGCCGCTTCATCTGGTCTCCCGGATCGCGACCACCGAGCAGCGGGTGCTCCCCACCACGCCGGAGACGCTCCTTCGCGACGCGGAGGGCGGACCGTTTCCGCTCCTCGTGGTGTCCGGCGCCAGTGCCGGCTCGCGGTGGTTCGCGGAGCGACCGCT
>JABFRG010000526.1 GCA_013141295.1 Polyangiaceae bacterium | reverse complement strand
GCCTTCTGCCTTGGGCGGCTTGGCCGCGGCGGTCTGCGGGCGCGGCCGCGGTGCCGGCGGGTGGTAGCCACCGCCGCCGTGCGGCTTGGGTAGGTTCTGTGCCTCGACGGTGGGAATGGGCCGCGCGGAGGCGGACGCCGAGGGGGCCACCGTGGGCGCAGCAGAGGGCGTGACGCTGGCCACCGCAATCGGCGCCGTGATCTGCGGCGGCGGAAGCGGAAGCGGAGGCGGAGCAGCGACGGCCGTCGCGGTGGACGCCGGCACGCTCGCTACCTGCGCTGCGGCCGGCGCATCGGCGCCGAAGTAACGCGCGCCGAAGATGACGCCGAAGCCACCGACCAAGAGGCCATAGGCCACCCAGAGGAGGTAGCGCGGCCGGCTGGCGGGGGCCGCTGCGGCGGGAAACTGTCCCGGCGGAAACGTGGCCTGCCGGCTCCCGTTACCCAAGCCCGGCGCCGCGGTCGGGACCACGTGCGGAGCCGGCGTGCTGAAGCTCGGCGCGTATCCCATCATGGCGGGGGGCTGCGACCCGGGCGCCGCATAGCCCGGGTACGCGGGCTGCTGCATCTGCTCGGTTCGCGGTCGGGCCGCCGGCGGGTAGGTGGGCGCCGGCGCATAGAGCGGCTGCGGCGACGCCAACGTCGCGTACATCGGTGTAGGATGCATGTTTGCCGGGACGTACTGCTGGGGCACCGGGGCCTGCAGCGGCGCCACCGACGTGGTCTCGCCCGGTACTGGATGCGCGTCGCTCAGGTCGAGCAGCGCCGGTTCCTGGGCCAGGGCGCGCACCATCATGACCGGCATGACCGGCATCGGCGAGGTCGATGGCGAGAGCGGAATCGCGCCCGAATCGGCCAGCGCCGCTGCACGCCGCGGGGGCGGACGTTCGGACGCCGGCTTGGCCTCCCGCGACACCATCGTCGCTGGGTGCTTTCGCGGTTCCGGCGCCTGGACCATCGCCTGCAGAGTCTCGGGATCGCCGTCCGGCACCGTTGGGTTCTCGTGGCTGCGGGGTGCCGGCCCGAGGCTCGCGCCCGCGCGACCGGCCAGCGTCTGGACGTCCATGCTGGCCGCGGTGATCTCGCTGCTGGAGACGAAGCGATTCCGGAGATCGGGCGCCTTCGGCTCCAGCAGCTCGTCGCGGTGCATGGCCCGCGTCTCGTCGTCCTCGTCGTCGTCGTCCGCGAAGTCCGAGTACTCCACCTCGTCCGAGGCGAGCACGTGGTAGTCCGCCGACGTCTCCGGGGCGAGGCGAACGCCGGAGCTCGATTTCGCGCTGGCGATCTGCGGCTCCGACAGGGCTTTGGGCGCGGACTTGGGCGCCGCGTGTAGCCCCTGCGGCGCGGTCAGCGTCTCGTTCCACTCCTCGCCATCGCCCTCGTCCTCCGCGTCGGCCGTCGCGACGTCGCCCGTGGAGGCGAACGCCAGCGCCGTCGAGGCGTGGGTGGGGACGGCTTCTTCGACGGTGGAGACCTCGGCGGTGTCGAGCTCGCCCACGGTGCCGAGCGCCTGCGCGCGATAGCTCTCCGTGGAGAAGGAATCGACGCGCGCGTCGGCCGTGATGTCCTGATCGAAATCGTCGCGCAGCACCGGTGGAGCACTGCGTGGTGGCGTGCTCGGCTTGGGGAGCGCGTTTCCGAGGACGCCCCCGACCCGGTGCACCGGCACCGCGGGAGGCGGCGGGAAGCGAACCACCGGGATCTTCCCTTGCGCGGCCGCGTCGATGCGTTCGACGTGCGCCCGGAGGCGACCCAGATCGGTCTGCGTGGGATCCCCGTCGGCCAGCATTTGCGGCGGCGGCGCCAGCGGCGGAACCGAGATGCGCTGGTTCGGCTGCTTCAACGTCGGCTGATCCCCGGACTCCGTGAGCCGGGTCGGCGGCAACGTCTTTCGGATTTTCGGGGGGTCGTGTCGTCTCATGGCTGGCGCTGTTCCACGCGCGCCCGCCGGACGAACTTCAGCGGTTCGCTCGTCGAGGCCTTTGCGTTGCGCGGGACCTGCCATGGATAGAATGGCCCCTTTTCGGGCCATTCGCCAAGGCTGCAGGAAGCGTGCGCGGCAAATGCTCGAAGGGCGTCGGGGCACCCCTTGAAAACGTGAACGATTCCGTTGCCTTTACATTCGGCCACAGGGCCCTACCTGGGGCCGCCGCGCACCGCCAGGATCGCGCCCGGTCCATCCACCTCCACCCGAGACGCGCCGATATTGTGTATTGTGCACGTAACGTGCGCGCGGCTCACGACTCGCGGTCGAGGTACATGTGCGGCTCGTCCTCGCGCGCGTCGAAGTGGACGCTGCGCGGTTTGCAGCAGGTGGGGCAGTCCTCGATGTACGTCTGCGTGGCGCCGCCGCCCTCGTCGATGGGCACCTCGTCGACCTCGCCGCAGAAAGGGCACGCAACCGCCATGGAAGTCTCGAGGAAACGTCGTCGCATGAGAACACCTCGCTTCAGGAGAACGGAGCCGAAGGGCCGAACTGCAGAAGAACGCGCAAACGCGAAAGTGTCGCGGCCCGACGCTCGCGAAAAAAAGGTGTGTCGTCCTCGTCACGTTCACTCTGACCACCGTACTTCCATCGCGCCAGCGAAAAAACGCGCGGCCGCGCTTGTCAGCCAATGGCATCGGTCTGTACGCTCTGCCGCACCGCCCCCGCCCAGACCCTCGTCTGGCTCCCGGCCTCAGGAGACCCCCAAGTTGACTTCGAAACGTATCGATATTCTTTCGGACTCTACCGGCGAGACGGCGGAAAAAGTCGTCCGCGCCGCGATGCTGCAGTTCCCCCACTCCGGGGTCGACCTTCGCTTGCACACGCGGGTGCGTACCAAGGACGCCGCACGTCCCATTCTCGAGCGAGCGGCGCAAGACGGCGCGCTGGTGGTGTTCACGGTCGTGAGCCCCGAGCTTCGCGAGTTTCTCCACGTCGCCAGCTACGAGATGAAGGTCGAAGCGCTCGACCTCATCGGCTCGCTCATCGGCAAGCTCTCGGTGTACCTCGACCGGCCGCCGATCAACATGCCGAGCGGCATGCTCCCGCTCTCCGACGAATACTTCCGTCGCATCGAGGCGGTGGAGTTCACCGTGAAGAGCGACGACGGCAAGGAGCCGCGCAACTTCAAGAAGGCCGACATCGTCCTGGTGGGCGTGAGCCGCACCTCCAAGACGCCGCTCTCCACGCTCCTCGCGCAGCGTGGCCTGAAGGTGGCGAACCTGCCGCTGGTGCTCGGCGTCATGACACCGCCGGAGCTGGAAGAGGCCCCGCAAGATCGCATCGTCGGTCTCACCATCGGCCTCGACCCCCTGGTGGAGATCCGCAAGGCGCGCCTCCGCCAGCTGGGCATGAGCGTCGACACCGCGTACGGCCTCAAGGAGCAGGTCAAGGAAGAGCTCGACTACGCCGATCGCATCTTCAAGGCCCACCCTTCGTGGCCGGTGGTCGACGTCACCGGGCGCGCCATCGAAGAAACCGCGGTCATCATCCTCGAGACGCTCAAGGAACGCGAAGCCGCCAAGAACTCCGTCCGTCCCCCCACCTGAGTCAAGGCAGGACGCTGCGGGGCGCGGTGAAGCGCGCGCTCACGAAGAAGGTGCGGCCCGGGAGCGGGTAGTCGTAGAAGTCGCCGATGGGCGCGGTGATGGGGCCCGCCGCGCCGTCGTAGGTGGCGGTGCGGACGTCGAACAGGTTGCGAATCTCGGCGGTGAAGCGAAGTCCGGGGAGCCAGCTCGCGTCGTAGCGGAGGCGCGCCGCCTGCAGCACCCGAAGCGGCACCACGATGGCGCCGGTGACATCGGCGCGGGTGCCCGACGTCAGGTCGAGACCGTAGCCGGCGCGTACGGGGCCCAGCGTGTACCCTACGTCCACGAACGCCTCGTGGAGCGGGCGCGCCGGAAGCGGAGGCCGCTCGCAGCCGGCTGCATTGCTCTGGCACTCGGAGAGGTTGGCGGTCGGCATGAGTGTGTACGATGCACGCATGTCGGCATGCTGGAGGCGGGCCCGGAGCGACGTCTCGAGGCCCATCGTGCGTGCGCTGCCGATGTTCACCGCTTTGGCCCGGCCGAAGGCGCCCTGGCTCACGAAGAGGATGAGGTCCTCGGCGTAGCTGACGAAGCCCACCGCCTCGAGCTCCGCTTCGGCCAGGTTGCGCGGACCGCCCAGCCCGGCGCGCAGCCCCAGGTCGGCGGTGAGGGCGGCCTCCGGCACCAGCGCCGGATTGCCCAGGAATGCGCCGCGATTTCCGTAGCGCTCGAGGAAGGTGGGGGGCCGCGCCACGCGCCCCGCGTGCAGGGCCATGGCCACGCGCCCGATAGTGTATTCTGCACCGATGTTGCCGTTGAGCCGGAGCTCGTCGGCGGGTCGGCCGTTTCGCGTGGGGCTCCGCGGATCGTCCCCGCCGAGATCACTCCAGCGGTCGGCGCGCAGGGAGGCATGCAGCGTCAGTCGCTCGGAAGCCCGCAGATCGTAGTCGAAGCCCGCGCCCACCGCGTAGCGGCGGGCTCCCGGCGGCGTTGCGCTCCCCACCCAGGTGCCCGGGGCGAAGCGCTCGGCGCTGCCGTCGATGCGAAAGTCGGCGCTCGCGGGCCCGGAGCGTCCGGTCCACCCCAGGGAGCCGCCGAGGGCGAAGACGCCGTCGCCGGTGCGGGTCGGTCCCAAGAGCACGCCGCTCTCGTTCGGTCCGTCGCGGAGCTCCAGGTGCTCGCGCCGACCCCAGGCGCGCGCGGCGAACGCGCCCTTTCCGGCGGGGACCAGGAGCTCGAGGCCTCCGATGATGCGCGAGGTGGCGAGCTCCTGCCGGCTGGTGGGCACCTGGATGGTCCCCGGTAGGTGCTGCCTTCGCGTCTGGGCGAGGAGCGTGAACGTGAAGCGCCCCGGATTGTCGCGTGTAAAATACACAGGATAGGAGCGCTGGTACAGGCCGGCGATGGCGGCGTGGGCGGCGTTGTCTCGCTGCCGGTACACCTCGCGGCCCCCCGCCGAGGCCACCGGGTCGAGGTACTCGAAGGAATCGGTGGCGCGCGATCCCGCGAAGGCGGTGAGGGTGCGCACGCCGCGGGCTTCGCGAATCTCGCCCACCCGGAATCGCGCGGTCCCCAGCGAGCCCACGGCCCCGTACGCGTCGGTGCGTGCCGGCTCCGCGATGCTGGGCGGGCTCAGCACCATGGTACCGCCGAGCGAGCCGGGGCCCAGCGCCGCCGGCGCGAAGGATCGATACACGCGCACCGAAGCCCGGGGCCACAGCGGCAGCGACGCCAGGTCCAGGGTCGGGGTCGCGCCGCCGGAGATGGGAATCGCGCCCAGGTACACCGCCACCTGCTGCGAGCTGGAGCCGCGGATCGAGAGCGTCGCGAAGCCATCGTCGGCCCCCAGCCTCCGCACGTGCACGCCGGGAACCGCGTCGAACAGGCTCGCCACGTCGGTGGTGTCGCGTGGGCCTTCGCCCTCGATGGTCTTGCTGGTGAAGCCTCCGGCCCGTGATCCACGAACGCGCACGTCCTCCGGGCCTTCTTCTTCGGGTCGCTCCTGAGCGGCCGCCTGGGTGGCGACGCAAAACACCATCGCTCCGGCGGCGCCCGCGAAAAATGCGGAAAACGCCGACGCAGGCACGCGCGAGGAACGCGTGAGCAGGTGGTTTCGGGCGCGAATCAAGGCCTCCGGCTATACCGCGACTTTTCGCCCGTCGTGCGATTTGGCGTTCATCGCTGCGTTTTCGCGCCGCCGCCGGTTCTGATAGGATCGGGCGATGGGCTTTGGACAGGTCATTCTCGCGATCCTCGGCGTCGTCGTCCTGATGATCGTCCACGAGCTCGGGCACATGCTGGCGGCGCGCCGCTTCGGCATGCGGGTGGAGACGTTCTCGCTGGGCTTCGGCCCCACCATCTGGAAGCACAAGCCGAAGGACAGCCCCACCACCTACCAGATCGCCGTGGTGCCCTTCCTGGCCTACGTGAAGATCGCGGGCATGAACCCCTTCGAGCCGGTGGACCCGAAGGACAAGGGGAGCTACGCGAACGCGTCGCTCTGGGCCCGCATCGTCACCATCGCCGCCGGCCCCATCGCCAACTACCTCTTGGCGTTCGTGCTCTTCTTCGTGGGCACGGTCATGGGCGGGCGCCTGGCGCCGGACGAAGCGAGCATGCGCGTCGAGCCGCACCCCGATGGTCCCGCTGCGCAGGTGGGCATCCTGAAGGGCGACCGCGTCCTCTCCATCAACGGTTCGCCGATTCGCGATTGGGACGCGCTCAAGGCCACCATGGCCGCGCACCCGGGCGAGACCGTGGACGTCGAGGTGGAGCGCAACGACAAGATCCTGCACTTCTCGCCGGTGGTGGGCAGCGAGGGTGAGCGCAAGGGCAAGATCTGGGTCGGGCCGGTCTCCCGCGTCATGGGCATGGGCGAGACCACGCTCGTGTGCCTGAAGCTGCCCCCGCTCATGATCTACGAGAACGTGCGCGCGCTTGCCATGGCCATTACCTTCCGGGAGAAGCCCGATGTCGGTGGTCCGGTGCGCATGGTCAAGGAGGTCTCCAACGCCATTGCCATCGGACCTTCGGCTGCGCTGCGCTACCTCGGCGCCATCAGCGCCGGCCTGGTGGCCATCAACCTCCTGCCGATTCCGGCCCTCGACGGCGGGCGCCTCATGTTCCTGCTCTACGAGGCCATCGCCCGAAAGCGCGCCAACGAGAAGGTCGAAGCCAAGATTCACGCGGTGGCGCTGCTGATGTTCCTGGCCCTGTTCGTGGTCATCACGGTGCACGACCTGATTCCCACCAAGGACAAGGTCGAGGGGAGCTCCAAGGGGGCGCCCGCGAAGAGCGCGCCGGCCCTCTCGGCTTCGCCCCCGACCCCGCCGCCACCCACGCCAACGACTCCCTGACGTCAGTTC
>JABFRG010000277.1 GCA_013141295.1 Polyangiaceae bacterium | reverse complement strand
GGTGGGCCTCTTCGCGCGCAAGACCGCGGTGCCCAAGGCGGCGCAGCGGGTGCTGGAAGGTACCCGCGTGCTGGCCTTCGCCGATCCCTTCGCCGGCCTCGCGCACGTGGTGGCGAGCCCGCCGCTCCTCATCATCATCGAGGCGCCGTTCGCCGATCCCGAGGCCCTGGTGCGCGCCATCCGACGCAGCGTCCCCACCGCGCGCGTGCCCATCGTGGTGTTCGACGCCACCTCGGCGCCGCGCGCCGAGAAGATCCTGCGCCGCGGCGCCACCTTCGTCCTCACGAAGAAGGCGCGGGCGGAGCTGGCGCCGCGCCTCGCAGAGCTCCTCGAACGCGCGTCAAGATGACGTCGGCCAGGGCGCCCTTGGGCACCGGCCCGTGGGTCTCGACGCCCGACGCGTCCACCAGGTGGATGCGATTCTCGTCTTTGCCGAGCGACTCGGCGGCGTGGTTCGCCACCACCAGGTCGACCCGCTTGCGAACCAGCTTTTCCCGAGCGTAGGCGATGACGTCGGCGTCGGCGCCGGTCTCCAAAGCGAAGCCCACCAGGAAGGGCGCGGTACCGGTACGCCCCTGCCCCAGCTCCGCCAGGATGTCCGGATTCTGGGTGAGCCGCAGCGCCGGCGCGCCATCGCTCTTCTTCAGCTTCGAGGCGCTCACCGCCTCCGGACGAAAGTCCGCCACCGCCGCCGACATGATCACCACGTCGACGCGCGCCCGGGCGTCCATCACCGCAGCCCGCATTTCCTCGGCCGATCGCACGTCCACCCGCTGCACGCCGGGGGGCGTCGCCTCGGCCACCGGACCGGCCACGAGCTTCACCTGCGCGCCTCGGGCGGCCGCACGAGCCGCCAGCGCGAAGCCCATCTTGCCGCTGGAGCGGTTGCCGAGAAACCGCACCGGATCGATGTCCTCGTAGGTGGGCCCGGCGGTGACGAGCAGCGAGAGGCCCGCGAGATCCCCCGGCTCCGCGGCCAGGAGGATCGCCGACACGATGTCCGCCGGCTCGCTCATGCGCCCCATGCCCGTTTCGCCGGAGGCCACCGGCCCATCCACGGGCCCCACGAAGCGGACCCCGTCGGCGCGGAGCGTGGCCGCGTTGCGGGTGGTGCTCGGATGCGCCCACATGCGCGGATGCATCGACGGCGCCACCAGCACGGGGCCACGGGCGGAGAGCGCCAGCGCCGTCACCAGATCGTCGGCCCGGCCCTGCGCCAGACGCGCCAGTAGATCGGCGGTGGCCGGCACCATGGCCACCACGTCCGCGTCCTGCGCCAGCTTCACGTGCATCTCGCCAGGAAAGGATGCATCCCACATGGATGTGCGCACCGGCTCACCGGTGATGCCGGAGAAGGTCACCGGACCCACGAACTTGGCGGCGCTCTCGGTGAACACCGGGAGCACCCGCACGCCGGCCTTTCCCAGCAGACGGGCGACCTCGACGGCCTTGTAGGCGGCGATGCTGCCGCTGACACACAGAGCGACGGTCTTGGACATCGCCCTGCACTCTACCAGACACCCACCGTCAGTCGGTGCCGGGCTTGTCTTCGGAGGGCTTCTCCGCGCGGTCGCGGTACTTGGTGAGCCCTTCCCGGAAGGTCCAGCCGTAGCTGCCGTATTTTCCGCCGATGCGCGACTCCACCGTTCCCCCGCCCTTGCCGGTATTGGAGCCGCCGCGAATGCTCGGCCCCTGGCTGATGGTGAGAAACTGGTCGGCCACGTACTCCGGATGGCCGTCGTCCTTGGGCTTCCACTTCGGGTCCTTGGGGCCGGTGCCGACGCGCCAGATCTGCGTGGTCGGCGGGTAGTAGTCGGGCATGCGCTCGCGCACCGCGAACGGCCCCTCGCGCACCACCCGATAGCGCGTGATCTTGAAGCCCGGGATGCCGCGCTGCTGGAGCTGCCGCTCCTCCTTGGGAATCGAAGGATCGGGGATCTCCTTCTCCTGGAAGGCCACCACGTCGTCGATCTTGCGCACGTAGGTGACGTCGCGGTTGCGCTTGGGACCGAGGATCTCGGCGCGGGCCACGCCGCCCTCGATGGTCTCGTGGAGCACCACCGGAAACGAGTACGGGTTCCGGAGCTTCATGGTGATGGTGGGGTAGACCACCGTCGCGTCCATCCCCATCTTGATATAGAAGCTCGGCCGCGTGTGGGGGCGCCGCTCGACGATGTCGAGGCCGGCGAAGAGCGCAGCGCCATGGAGCGTGCCCGAGACCTGGCAGGTGCCGCCGCCGATGCCGTCGACCACTTCGCCCTGGGCGATGACCGACGCCACCTTGTAGCCGTAGGCCTCGCTGCGCGGCCCGACCACCTCGTTGAAGTCGAAGACTTCCCCGGGCATGATCACGTGGCCGTCGAGCTTGGAGGCCGCGAGCCGCAGGTTGTACGCGCGCGCCTGATGGGCCCAGTCGTTGGCGTACTTGGTCTCGAAGTACCCGAGCACGTCGTCCACCACCACCGCGCCCAGCGCCTGTTTGGTGCGCTTGGCCGGCACGGTCTCGACCACCGCCTCCACGTCGCGCTCGCCCTTGGCGAAGGCGGCGTCGAGGCGAGCCAGCGTGGCGTACACGTCCATGCGCGCGCCCGGCTGGTCGTCGGCGATGCTGTGGGCCTGAAGGCTGTATTTTGCATCCACCGGCGGGCGATCGAGCTCGTCCTTGGCGGTGAGGAGGGTGGCCATGGCCCGCCCCATGGCGGCCGCCACCGGGAGCGGCAGCGCGAGGGTCTTCTCCCCGCTGCGAAAGTGCGCCCGCCGAAGGGCCGAGCGGGGATCGCGCAGCTGCTTCACCAGGCTGGCCAGGCGTTCGCCGTCGATGGCCGCGCCGAACTCCTCACGGGTCCGTTCGAAAACCGCTGGCACGTTCTCGGCGCCCTCGCCGGTGGCGCGACCGGCGGCCGGAACCGTGAGCTTGAGACGCTCGCCCACGTAGGCCCGGGCCAGGCTGCGGGCCTGCTCCAGGGTCTCTTCCTCGGTGCCATCCAGCGGCAGGTTCTTGCCGTCGAGGGTCACCACCGGGGTGGGCGTTTCGCGGCTCAGCGCCCGCTCCGA
Organism: Polyangiaceae bacterium; assembly: GCA_013141295.1. Taxonomy (GTDB): domain Bacteria; phylum Myxococcota_A; class Polyangia; order Polyangiales; family Polyangiaceae; genus JABFRG01. Next base: position 3,825 of record JABFRG010000277.1, on the reverse strand, counting down.
GCGCGGCGGAATGAGCAGGTACCCGGCCACGCCGCCGACCATGCCCAGGAGGAGCATCTGGAGGGCGGCCTTTCGGCCGCGAGGCACGAGCGACGCGAGAAGCCTGCGAATCACCACCGCTTCCCTAGCACTCAACGCGGCGGGGCGGAATGCGGACGCGGGGGTTTCATCGGCCCCTCCTACGTGCTACTTCCCCGCGCACCATGGGTCTTTCGGTCGGAATCGTCGGTCTCCCCAACGTGGGCAAGTCCACGCTCTTCAACGCGCTCTCCACGGCCAAGGCCGAAGCAGCCAACTATCCCTTCTGCACCATCGAGCCCAACGTCGGCGTGGTCATCGTCCCCGATCCGCGGCTCGAGGCCCTCGACACGGTGGTTCACGCGGACAAGATCGTCCCCACCGCCATCAACTTCGTCGACATCGCCGGCCTGGTGCGCGGCGCCTCCAAGGGCGAGGGCCTGGGAAACCAGTTCCTCTCGCATATTCGCGAGGTCGACGCGGTGGTCCAGGTGGCCCGCTGCTTCGACGACTCCAACATCGTGCACGTGGAGAACCGCGTGGATCCGGTCTCCGACATCGCCACCGTGACCACCGAGCTCTGCCTCAAGGACCTCGATACGGTGCAGAAGCGCCTCGAGCGTGCCCGGAAGATGGCCAAGAGCAACAGCCCCATCGAGAAGCTGGCCACGGAGATCTGCGAGCCGCTGGCAGCGCACCTCGACGGCGGCAACCCGGCGCGCACCTTCAAGCTGCCGGACGACAAGGACGCCCTCGGCCTGGTGCGCGAGATGCACCTCCTCACCTTCAAGCCGACGTTCTACATCGCCAACGTCGACGAGGCTTCGCTCCAGAACCTCGAGGGCAACGCGCACTTCCGGGCGCTCAAGGCCTTCGCCGACGCGGAAGGCGCGCCGGTGGTCCCGGTGTGCGCCGCCCTGGAGGAGCAGATCGCCGAGCTCGAGCCGGCCGATCGTCCGGATTTCTTGGCGGCTGCGGGCCTCACCGAGCCGGGCCTCTTCGCGGTCATCCGTGCAGGATACAAGCTCCTCGATCTCCTCACCTTCTTCACCGCCGGCAAGGTGGAGATTCGCGCCTGGACCACCAAGGTGGGCGCCCGCGCCCCGCAGGCCGCCGGCGTCATCCACACCGACTTCGAAAAGGGCTTCATCAAGGCCGAGGTCATCTGGTGGGAAGACTTCGTGAAGCTCGGCGGCGAGTCGAAGTGCCGCGACGCCGGTAAGCTGGGCATCGAGGGCAAGGAATACGTCATGCGCGACGGAGACGTCGTCCACTTCCGCTTCAACGTCTAGCGAGCGGGCGGGGTCGGCCAATACCTTCCCCCGTCGGGGACTTCGCAGCGTCGTCGCGGGGCCGGCGTCCCTCGTCAGGGACTTCCCGGGGTCGTCGGACGTCCTCACGTAGAAGACTACGTTCCGGGCGCTGCCCCCAACGACAGCGCCGCGCTTGGTCTTGACCGACCCCGCCACGCTCGCTCCGGTGGAGGGTCCGACGGCGCCGCGAGCCTGGGGCAAACCAGCGATACGCGCCCACCTGCGTTCCCTGTCGCGGTCACCCCGAACGAAGTGAGGGGGCCCCTCGGGCTTGCGGTGAGATGCCAGCGGGTGGCCCTCGCTTCGTTCGGGATACCCCCTTGCTTATCGAAGGAGTGACGGCGCCCTAGATTGGGGCGGGGCCGCCGAGGGCGCCGAAGAACCGGGCGATCCAGAGGGCGAGCAGCAGAACCAGGAGCGCGCTGAGGGCTCGCGAAACGCCGCGATGCCGCGTGGCGCCGCCCCAGCGTGCATACTGCACGTATCCGTAGCTCTCGAGCGCGATGGCCCAGGCCAGCGCCGGGAGCGTCAGGAACACCAGCGGGTGCAGGCGCGCGGCGCCGGCGAAGTCGAGTGCACAGAGGCACAGCGTCGCGCGGGTCATGCCGCAGGTGGGGCACGGCACGTGGAGCACCGTGCGGAGCGGACAGGGCCAGGAGAACCAGGGATTCACCATGGCGAAAATGACGACGCTCCCGGCCACCCCCAGCCGGAGCGCACGAAGCGCACGGCCAGGAGGCGAGGCGGGAGCGGGAGACTCGGGGCGCGTGGGCGCCCCGGCGCTCGAGGGGCTCATCAGCCGGGCATTTGCCAGGCCTTGTTGAGCTCTTCCTGCAGCAAGTACACGCTGTAGATGGGGATGATGTACATGAACCCCTGGTTCTGCGGGTTGGGCACCCCGGCGCGCTGCTGCACCTCGAACACGATGCCGCCGATGACGGCAACCTGCCAGTAGAGGCCGTAGAGACCGCAGGTGAGCATGCTCAGGAGGATGAGCGTCACGGGGCTCATGGCGGGCTTCCGGAGGAATCCATTGATTTCGCCGGCGGTCGTGAAGAGGTGGATGAGCCCGTAGAACGGGATGAAGTGCATGAGGAGCACGGTCATCGGGCTGCGGATCTGGCCCTTCGGTCCGTTGCCGCCGGGAGCCACCATGCCTTGCTGCTGCTGCTGCTGGTACGGGACCATGCCCTGCGGTTGCGGGGGAGCGCCATAGCCGGCTGCGCCTCCGCCCCACTGTTGCTGCTGGTCTTGCGGCGCGCCCCACTGCTGCTGTTGCGGCGGAGGGGGCTGGCCATACTGTCCATGGGCATCGCCGGCCGGTGCCGGCGGCGCGCCCCACTGATCTTGCGCGGGTGCCGCCGCAGGCGGCGCGCCCCACTGATCTTGCGCGGGTGCTGCCGGAGGCGGTGCGCCCCACTGATCTTGCGCAGGTGCTGCCGGAGGCGGCGCGCCCCACTGATCTTGCGCAGGTGCTGCCGGAGGCGGTGCGCCCCACTGATCTTGCGCGGGTGCTGCCGGAGGCGGCGCGCCCCACTGATCTTGCGCGGGTGCTGCCGGAGGCGGCGCACCCCACTGATCTTGCGCAGGTGCTGCCGGAGGCGGCGCACCCCACTGATCGCCACCGCCGGCGGCGTTGGTCGCGCCGAACGGATCGGCGTTACCCGCACCGAACGGAGGCGGCACGTCGGCGGTCATGGTGCCGCCCAGCGGGTTCACCGCCGAGGAGCCGAACTGCGCGTCGGGCCCTTGCGGAGCGATCGGCGCGGATCCCGCCACCGGGGGCGCCACGCCCACCATCGTGCCCTTGAGCTTCGACGGCGGAGCCGGGGCAGCCGGGGCTGCGGGCCGAGCCGGCGCTGCTGGTGCACCGGCGCCGGCCTGGTTCACCATCAGCATCGTGCCTTTGAATTTCGGAGCCGCACCGCCCCCCTTGAGGTTGAAGTTGCACTTCACGCACGCTTGCGCGGTGTCGGTGTTTTGGGTTCCACAGTTCGGACAGAACACAGAAGCTACCTCCGAAATATCGGCTCGTTGTTCGGGCGAGAGCATAGCGACCAAATGCCGGGACTCTCAACCTCGATCTCAGGAAAAGCTCCGGACTGGCCATGGCTGGGTGCACGGCCGATGGGGCTTGCGTTCCCCACCCGAACTGGGCGAAACACGCGCGGCGACTCCTCACCTCGTCCGGCTCCCGCCGGACGGCCCTCGGGCGTCGCATGGAGCCACCCGGTCTGCAGCGGGCGGGCTCCGGTCGCGCACCCACGAGGCTCGCGCCTCCGGGAGCGACGTTGAGGCTTGACACCCGGTTGCCGCCGGCACTAGCGTCCGCGCGAAAACCGCCGTGAAATCTCACGTTTTTTGAAGGTTCATTATGCCGTTTGCCCTATCCGCCGATCGTGAGCGGGAGCTCGAGGAGATTCTGAAGCGCTACCCCACCAAGATGGGCGCATGCATTCCGGCGCTTCACCTCTGCCAAGATCAGAACGGGTAC
>JABFRG010000054.1 GCA_013141295.1 Polyangiaceae bacterium | reverse complement strand
TATCCTGCCCCCGAAGCTACGACGCAGAAGGCCCAACGACGCGCGGGTGGGCGGCGTTGGGCCATGGGCGAGGCGACGGGGCGTGCACGTCACCCCGTGACGTCGAGATCTCTGCGCCAGTGGGGCTGGAGGAGGACGCGATTGACCTGCTTGAGGTCGACGGTTTTGGTGCGATCTCGGACGGCCTCGAGGAGCGACGCGACGCAGAGGTTCTTGGCGCGTCGCAGGATGCCCTCGGAGGCGCGGACGATGACGCCGAGGGCCTCGGCGGTGAAGGTCGCGTGGGCGAGCGCGATGCGGTCGAGCTCGGCGAGGATGAATGCCGTCATGTCGTCGGGTGCGAGCTTGGCGACGACGACGGAGTAGGTGACGCGGCTCTTGATATCCTCGTTGGCGGAGAGGCTCATCTTCTGCAGCAGCTCGGGCTGTGCGACGAGGACGAGGTTGTGGTTCTTGGGAAAGTCTTCGAAGAGGAGCCGAAGGCGCCGCAGCGAATCGATGTCCATCAAATGCGCATCATCGATGATGGGCGCAAGCATTTTTCCCAGGTGATTGAGCCGCTGGGCTTCGACGATGAGCCTCGATTCGCAGCGATGGTCGCGGCCATCTGTGTCGATCTGAAAGGCCTCGCAGAGGATGCGCAGGGTGGAGTGGTAGGTGTGCAGGGTGCGGTTGACGACCGGCGTGATGAGGCGCTTGGGATCGTGGCGGCAGAGAGCGTGCTTGATGATGCTCTTTCCGGTTCCGGGCTCTCCGACGATGAGGCAGAGGCCGCCCTGCTGGCAGTGGACGCGAAGGGTCTCGAAGACTTCCTGCTGGTGGGGCAGGAGCCTCATGTCGTCGGGCGCGAAGGGCTGCTTCTCGATTCCGAAGTGGGCGCGAATCATGATTGCGGCTCCCGGGGCGAGGGCTTGCGATCGTTGGCCTGGAAGTCGACGGGCTTGGCCTCGCCCATGCGCTCGCCCTTGAAGTAGACGATGGCGCGGCCGAACTTGTGCCGGTCGAAGCGCACGTGGACCTTGCGGCTGCGGAGGTTGCGCGGCGCCTCGAACCGAATGCGCTTGAGCGAGAAGGTGTTGTCGGCAAGGACGGTGCGCTCCTCCTCGACGAAGAAGAGCTCGTCGTTGGCCTCGCTCGGCGGCAGGAAGCGGACGCGGGCGAGATCGAGGCCGAAGCGGTCGACGGGCTTCATCTTGAGCACCGAGTGCTCCTGGGCGTTGTACTCGTCCTCGACCCATCGATGAAAGGCGCGGTTGAGGGCGTCGATGCTGGAGAGATCGAGATTGCGGTTGAGAAAGCTGAGACGGACGGTGCGAAAGAAGCGCTCGACCTTGCCCTTGGCGGCGCCGTCGCGCACCGGCGCGTGGCAGAGGAGGCATCCGATTCGCTCGCAGATTTGCGAGATTTCCTTGGAGGAATAGATGGACCCGTTGTCGACGTACATGGCCTCGGGAATGCCACGCTTGTAGAGTGCACTCTTCAGGGCCTTGATGAGGGTGTCGGTGGTCTCGGCGAGGAAGAACTCGGCGTGACAGCAGACGCGGCTGGCGTCGTCGATGAAGGCGATGAGCTTGGAGGGTGTGCTGGACGCGCCGTTCTTCACGTAGGGCCCGTGCATGGTGTCGGCCTGCCAAAGCTCGTTGGCGTGCGCCTTGGCAAAGGCGAGACGGGCCTTGTTCTCTCCCTCGGGATCGGGTTTGAAGAGCTCGTACTGGTTGACGATGCGGCGGAAGGTGTTGGGGGCGACCTGCTCGCGCTGCAGCAGGTTTTGCTCGATGCAGGCGCGGTAGATGGCGGCCATGTTGGGGGTGCCGCGGAAGCTGGGGCGCACGCGCTCGATGGCGTCGAGGAGCAGCTCGGGCTCCACCTTGCGCGGGTGCCCACGGTCGGAGCGCAGCCGCGGCTTCATGGTGGTGATGCCGTCCTTCTTGTAGCGGGAATACCAGGTTTGGATGGTGCGCCAGGTGAACTGGAACGCCTGCCCGGATTCGTCCGTGAAGGGTTGCTGGCTCACGTGGCGGATGCGGGCGACGCAACTGTCGCCCGGCGCGAACTCGATGGCACCGAGAACGCGCATCTTCAGATAGGGACTGACACGTTTCATGGGGATCTCCTTCGGGCGCACTGCGCCGTGCCCCAGAGCTACGAGCCCGCGGCGAAGGTGGATATTGCCGTCTCGTGTTGTCGGTCACGGCTACCCTGGCGCCCGCAGCGAGCAACGACGAGAGTGCGGCCATGGCCACCGGCGAAATTCGCCTCCTTCTACCCGAGCAGGTGCTGCTGAAAGCGGTATTGGAAGACTGCGAACGGACACTCGCGCTCCTCGGCCGCCGCCACCGCGCGGAGATGCTGCACGAGCTGGGCGAGCGGCACGGCATCCTCGCAAGCGGGCGGCGGCGAGACCTCGCAGAGCCGCGCACGGAGCGCGACCTGCGCGAGCTGGATTCGCCGCCAGAGCCGATACCCGGTGGAGCCCGCGAAGAACGTGCCGGCGGCCTGAGCCCACGCGGCCTTGCGAGAGAGGCCGCGAAGAACGCCCGTCACGAAGGACCACAGGGTCTCGGTCACCACCACGAAGCCGCCGAGGAACGACGCGAGGAGCATCGAGAACGTGCGGCCGCAGCCGGCCCTCCGGAACCGATCGGAGCAGTAGAAGCGGCGGCCGCGCTCCACCCGTGCCGAGCCCTTGGCGCCGTACCCCCGCAGCCACCCGTGGGCATTGAGGGTCCCGATCTGCCCACAATGCGGGCACGCCGTAAGCTTCGAGTTGCGCCGGAGCACCTCCAGCTCGCTGCCATCGCGCACAATTCTCTGCCGCCCCTTCGCCCCCACCACGCCTGACGTCCGAAGCTACCCGGCGGCGTCAGCTCGGGCCAAATTGCGGCAGTGCTCGAGGCGCGAGAGGCCACTCTCACCCCGGCCAGATCTCGGCCCCGTCTACGACCAGGAGGTAGGAGTTAACAGATACCGCTTCGAGCTCCGCCATCGTGCGCAATGCAACCGCGGCCTCGGATCCGGACTCCACAGAAGAGAGCCTCGCGCCTTCCGGGCGCCGACCACACGCATGGCGACCCGGCTCTTCGAACTGATGCTCCACGTGCGCGGCGCTCTTGACCACGCTGCCCGTGGCGGAGAGCGTCACGTCCTCCACGACGACCCGTGTCGTGGGCATCGGTTGCATGGAAGCCGGCGGGCAGGGCGAGGGCGGTCCCGGACGACGATTGCAACACTCGGGGGTCACGAGGCGCTGCACCTGGGTGGCCGCGCGCGTGCGGGACCACGCGATCCTGCACTGCACCTGTCCGTCGCCGAGCAGGGAGCCCCGGAGCCCTGGCGCATAGCCGTGGCTCTCCACTTCTTTCGGCTTCGCCGGACCGGGCTGTGGCTCCTGATGGGCATTGCGATAGGCAGTGCAAAGCGCCTGCGCGTCGGGCGGCGCCGCGACCGGCGTTGCCGTTGGGCCAGCATCCAGCGGGCCCGCATCCGGCGGCGCGATCTCGACCACTTGCGCTGTCGCTGTCACGCTCGCTGTCGCGCTCGGACTTGCGCTCGCTTCCGGTGAAGTCGCAACCGGAGCGGGCGGGGGAGCCGAGGCCCCGGCGCACGCACAGAGCTGCGCGGCCGGAAGCGACAAGGCGAGATACACCGCACGCGAGAGCCGAGCTTCGAAGTTCATGCGTCAGCCCCCGTGGAACACCGCTTCGATGTCGTGCCCGTCGAGGTCGAGGACGAAGGCCCCGTAGTAGCCGGGGTGGTAGTGCGCGCGGATGCCGGGCGCGCCGAAGTCCTTGGCGCCGGCCTCGAGGGCGGCCTTGTAGAATGCATCGACCTCTTCGCGGCTCTTGGCGGTGAGGGCCACGTGAATGGGCGTGATGTTGGCGACCTGCTCCGGCGTCTGGAACGTGGTGTTGCCTTCGCCGATCCACAGCTCGGGCTTTCCATCCTTGCCGAAGCCGCCGGCCTTGCCGAACTCCATCATGCAAGTGATGCCCAGCGGCGCCAGGGCCTGCGTGTAGAATACCTTCGACTTGGCGTAGTCGCGGACGTTGAGCGAGACGTGATCGAGAATCGACATGGGGCTACTTCTTTCCCTTCGGATCTTTGACCGGCTCTTCGGGCTTCACCAGCTCGACCTCCCAGTCCACGTCGGTGTCCTGGCCTGCCCACGGGGGGAACACCAGGATGGCGAACGCGTTGGAGATGCATTTCCCGGCCGGTTTCTCGTCCAGCGGAGGCGGCACCGACACCGCCTTGGTGTGGCCGTTGTGACCGAGCGTGACCTTGATGTTCACCTTGCCCCAGGGGCCGGTGGCCTTGCCCTGATCGTCCTTGGCGGCGCCGCAGTTGGCCTTCACCTGGCGCGCAGCGCGGGTGAGCACCATGTCGGTGTTCTCTTTGTCGTAGGTGTTCTGGCTGCGCGACCCACCTTCTTTGGGCGCGGTACCACCGGAAGACGACGAAGACGACGACGAGCTACCGGTGGTGTCGCCGCCGGAGCTCGAGCTGCCGGTCGTGTCGCCGCCACTGGAGCTCGACTCCCCAGAGGAGCCCTCGGTGGCGTCGTTGGCAGGTTTCTGCCCGCCGCCGCAAGCGATGGCCGCGGCGCAGAGAAGCGAGAGAGTGTAGGCCTTCATGCGGCGGAGTATGCCGCTGCAGTGCCCTGGGCGCAACGCCTTCACAGGTCGAGGATGTTGTAGTCCTTGAGCTTGTAAAGGAGAGCCCGGTGGCTGATTTCCAGGACCTCGGCGGCGCGGGTGCGGTTGCCTTTGGTCTTCTGCAGGGCGCGGCGGATGAGGATCTCCTCCACCGCGGCCACGGTCTTCTTGATCGACAGCTCACCGCTCTCCAGCCGCTGCTGCACCGGGTCGAGGGTTTGCCGCAGGCGCTCCGGCAAATCTTTCTCGGTGAGCAGATCCGTATCGGCCAGCACCATGGCTCGCTCCAGGGTGTTCTCCACCTCGCGCACGTTGCCGGGCCAGGCGTAGTCGAGGAGGATCTTGCGCGCGTCGTGGTTCATCCCGCGAATCTGCGTGCCCATGCGGGTGTTGTTGCGGGCGATGAAGTGGTCCACCAGGAGGCCGATGTCCTCTCGGCGCTCGCGCAGCGGAGGGATGGCGATGGAGAGCACGTTGATGCGGTAGAAGAGGTCTTCGCGGAAGCGCCCGGCCTTGGCCTCGGCGGAGAGATCGCGGTGCGTGGCAGCAATGATGCGCACGTCGATCTTGGTGTCCTTGGTGTCGCCCAGGCGCCGGATGCACTCCTCCTGGAGCGCGCGCAAGAGCTTCACCTGGAGGTTGAGCGGCAGCTCGCCGATCTCGTCCAGGAAGAGCGTGCCGCCGGTGGCTTCTTCGAAGAGGCCTCGGCGATCGTGGTGCGCGTCGGTGAAGGCACCCTTCTTGTGGCCGAACAGCTCGCTCTCCAGGAGGTTCTCCGGGATGGCGCCGCAGTTGATGGCCACGAACGGCTGGTTCTTACGGCTCCCGCGGTTGTGGATGGCCTTGGCCACCAGCTCCTTGCCCACGCCGCTCTCGCCGGAGATGAGCACCGTGGTCTTGAAGTCGGCGATCTTGGCGATGGTGCGGAACACCAGGTTCATGGCCTCGCTCTTCGCGAGGATGGACTCGAACTGGTGATCCTTCTCCACCTGGGCCCGGAGCGCGCGGTTCTCTCGCCGGAGCGTCTCGCGCTCCTCCGCCTTCTTCAGCGCGAGCACCACCTCGTCGGGCTTGAAGGGCTTGCCCACGTAGTCGTAGGCACCGGCCTTCATGGCCTCGAGGGCGAGATCCACGTTGCCGTAGGCGCTCATGACGATGACCGTCGCGTGGTGTCCCTTGGCCTGGAGCGTCGCCAGCAGATCGAGGCCGCCCATCTTGGGCATGCGCACGTCGGTGAGGATCACGTCGGGATCGAACGTGTCGAGCTGCGCCAGCGCCGACTCGCCGCCGTCGGCCACCTCCACCTCGTAGCCGTGCTTGGTGAGCAAGGTCTTGAGGACCAACCGGATGTTTTCTTCGTCGTCGACCACCAGAACGCGGCGCATGGGACCTCGCAACAGTTGCGACTGACGTTACCACGAACGCGCGCCACGCGAAGGTTTACCGGGGTTCGGCTATGCAAAAGTTGCGTGACGCTAGGGCGCGACCTCGAAACAGTAAAAGCGCCCGGCGCTCGCGCACGTGCCCCCGCCACCCGTGGTCCAGGCGGCGCCCGTCTGCTTCAGATCCCCGGTGGTGGGGGCCAGGCCTCCGGTCTGCTTCCAGTCGCCGCAGTTTGCGCCGGTGCTGGTGCCGTCGGCCACCGCGCCGGTCCACACCGTGTGGACGTCGCCCGGCGCCCCCAAGCTCTCGGTGGCCATGCCATTCTCGATGCGATCGATGGGAGCTTGAAGGCTCATCGTGAAGTCGCTCGGCTGCGTCGCGAAGACGATGGCGCAGTCGGTGCTCACGAACGCGCCGCTCGCCTTGGTAAGTGTGGCCCGCGGGCCGACGCTTATCAGGCCAGTCGCCAGCCACGCCTTGTAGGGGCGTGCGAGGCCCGCCTCCGCTGCGGCGGCGGTGCATAGCGTGTCCGCCGAGAGCTGGGCGTCGCCCTTCGCGTTGAAGTTGGCCGGGTACGTCTTCGACGTGACGAACACGCGCGTGCCGTTGCTACAGGGCTTGAACGGAACGCCGCCGTCGCCCCCGTCCCTGGTGGGCCCTTCGCCGTCCGGCGCGCCCCCATCCACCACCACCGTGGTCCCGGTGTCCGCTGCCCCCGCGCCGCCATCGGCTGCCGGCGCCGGGTCGAACGTGTCGCATGCCCCCACGGTGGCCCCGCCGCCCACCAGACCCGCCGCGAGCAATGCACCGAAAAACGCCCGCCGGGCCCTGGGTAGCGCACGCATGATCCCCTAGCG
>JABFRG010000071.1 GCA_013141295.1 Polyangiaceae bacterium | reverse complement strand
GTACCCACCGTGTCGACGTTGAAGCGGAGCGAGGTCTGCGCCGAGGTCGGGCGCAGCTCGCTGCTGCATACGGTTTGCCAGGTCGCCGAAGGGTCGAAGGTCACGTTGCCGACCACGGTCCCGCCGCTCACCAGCTGCGCGCGCCCGGGGTTCGGCAGCGACGAAGTGGACGCGTCCTTCACGTCGAAGCAGACCGTGTATCCCTTGCCCGCGACCATCGCCAGGTCGTCGTTCTTGCGTACGTCGGCGTCCTTGGAGAGCGACGTGTTTCGCTCCACGCGCAGCGCCCAGTTGGGCCCGCTGCCCTTGCCGTCCGGCAGAATCATGGCCGGTTGGTTGGTGCCCGCGTCGACCCACGGTCGTCGCTCGTCGGCCAGCTCGAAGGTCGTGTACGTCCACTCGTTGGCGATGACCAGGTTGCTCACGTATCCGTCGGTCACCCCGTTCGCGACGATGTCGATGCGCGCGCCGACCGGAGCCGTGAACTCCATCGCTTGCGGGCCGTACATGCTGGGCCAGATGTTGGTGCGCGCCGTCTCGGTGCCGGCGCCATCGCGCACCACCACCGACACGAGGCCGCGGCCGAGGCTCGTCCGGATGCCCAGACGGTAGCGAAGGCCGGGCTCGAGGTTGAGGCGCGCGTGCGAGAGCACGGTGCTGGGGCCGGTCGTCGTCTTGGAGATCCGTACCCGCGCGGCGGTCGGCTGGAACTGCGCATCGGCGGTCGCAGTCCACAGCGCGTTGCGACGCGGGCTATCGAAGCCGAGATCGTAGAAGTCGCGTCGCGTTTCGCCGGCGCGCTTCTCGAGGTCTTCCTGGATGTCGAAGAGATAGTTGGAGTCCTCGTCGATCCATCCCTCGTAGTTCGCGGGGGTGAGGCCGAGCCCGGTGATGGTGGGCTCGTCCCAGGGAACGAACCCCGGCGCGGCGCAGGCCTGATTCTTCTTCGCCGAGCCCCAGTACAGGATGTTCTGCATCGAGCCCGCGCTTCGGTCGCGGCCACCTGCGGAGGGGGCAGTGGAGAGCGGGCCGACTTGCAAGCGTCCGTTCCCCGCGTTCACGTGCGAGGAGCCGCTCGCCCCTGGCTGGCCCCACAGGTCCATCCGGATGCCCGAGGAGTTGTTCTGGGCCACGTACCAGCCGTTGTCGTTGTTGGCGGTGACCTGTCCTTCGGAGTAGAGCAGCGCGCCCTGGACGCCGATGCCCTGGTTGTCGATGCTGTTGCTCCACACCGAGAAGAGGCGCGTGCCCACCGGCGGCACGCTGGTGTCGAAGTCGAGGTAACCGTACTTGTCGCCCGGGTTCTGATGCTGGGCGTTGGGCCGGCAGTAGTACAGTACGGTGTCTGCGTCGCAGAACGTGGACACCAACGGATCGCAGGTGAACGTCTCGGTCTCTTGGCTGGAGAGATCGAGATTGCGGTACACGCGAAAGACGGCGCTGGATCGCTGCTGCCCGCAGTGCGCCGCGGTCATGAGCACGTTGGGACCGATCATGGTGGCCGAGCAGCCACCGGCGGAGAAGAACGAGGGCGTCGCGTAGCTCACGCGCGCGACCACGGGGTTGTTGTAGTAGTTGACCACGCGCTCGGCCACGCCACCCGCGATCTCGCTGGTCAGCGCTTCGGTGGTCGTGGCAATCGCGTCGTTCGGCTGGCCGCTCGTCGCGCCGGGGGCCGCCTCTTCGGCGGGGCCACACGCGCCGAGCGTGAGGACGAGTGGCAGGCCCGTGAGGGTCTTCCGTACGGTGATGAGGCGACGCCGGCTCGGCGCGAGGCGTGAATGGTGATGTTGACGCATGGAGGCTCCTGTTGAGGGTCACTCCTGCTTCAGCAGGTTGCGTGCCGCGCCCGATCGTCGAGATTTCGGGGGTCTTCCCGTGCGATGTTGCCGCTGCGGCTACGCATCCTCCCTGCGCCGTTGCCGATCTGGATACGTCGTCAGGGGCGTGCGCGGGCGCACGAGAGCGGCGTCTCGGTGCCCGCCTTGTCGACCGTGACGATGCGCTGAGTGATCTTGCCGTCCGCGCTCGACGGTGGGACGGCGATGGGCGCCACGACTTTCTCTTCGAGGGGGCAGTCGCCGGTGGGGGTGACGCCCTGGCACGTGCCCTTGGCGAGCGTGAACCGTACGAGCGAGAGCTCACCGCCCTTGCCGCGCTTCACGACCAGGCCCGACCAGGCTTCGAGGCCGAGGTTCTCGTCGAAGCCGTCCATCACCAACGTGCCCACGTCGGCCGGCTGCACGCGATAGTCGCCTTCGCAGGCGAGCTGCATCCAGGGGGCGAACGTTCCCACCCGCGGCGTGGTGTACGGGTAGGTCTTCGTGGTGCCGCCGGCGCGCACCACCAGTTCGACGCGATACTTGCGCCAGCCTTTGGGCAGTTGCTTGAAGTCGTCGAAGACGCGCCACACGAGCTCGATGCTCGGAGCCGCCGCACCGGCGTCGGGGAGCGGAGCCGTCGCCACGGCCGTGACGGCAGTGGGAGGGGCAACCGCGGTGGGTTTCGCAGAAGGTGTATTCTGCACGGTTGCCGGAGGCGGGCCGGCCTTGCCACAGCCGCCGCAGAGGAGCACCACCGCCATCGCCACACGAAGCTTCATGGATCCCACGTTACATGTTCACGAGAAGGTACAGCACCCCTGCGCCCACGAGGAGCACGGCCAGCACCGCCAGGCCCACGACGACGCTCACCGAGAGCCCTGCGGATCGTGGCGCGGGACGCATGGGCGCGGGCGCGAACGGCGCTGCGGGCGCATTCGTACGAGGGCCGGGGTTCTCGTTCATGATGCTCGCGGTGCGGCGGAGGCACGCCTCGTGTGATGCATCGGGCTCCTCGTCGAAGCGGATGCGCATCTTCGAGCCCTTGTCGCCGATGCTGTTGTCCCCGAGCACGCGCCACTCGGCCATGATCACCCGCGGCGGGCCTCCGGGCTCCGGCGCCCCCAGCTCGAACACGAAGGAGCGAAGCTCGGTGCTGCCGGCGCGGCGGGCCAGCACCGCGTAGTAGGGCTCACCGGGACCGGCGGGCTGGGGAAAGTACATGGCGAGCATCTCCACCCCGTCGCGGGTGCTCACGGCGCTGCCGGTGACCACGCCCTCGACGCCCACCCCGCGCACCGACTCGCCGAGCTTGTGGCCGATCATCGCCAGCCAGGTGGACCAGTCGGGGCCCGAGAGCGTACGCCAGAGGCCCGCGGGATCGCTGGCGGCCTGGGTGGGCAGCGCGTGGTGCGCGATGAGATAGAACGGCGTCGACATGGGCCGAAGCTACGTCACCGGTTTGCCTGGGGCAACGAGTCCGGTCACACTCGAGGCGTCGCCGTCGACGTGAGACCATGCTGCGGTCGTCCTCCCTCGTCGTCCTCTTCTGCGCCCTCTGCGGCTGCGGCGCCCGGGCCCGGCCCGCTGGGCTCCCGGCGAGTGGAGCGACCGAGGAGAGCGGCGTGTATCTCGGACCCAGCCGCCTTGCGCTCGGGAGAGCGCACTCCTGCGCGCGCTCCGCGGGCGGTACCGTCCACTGCTGGGGCGCCAACGAGCACGGGCAGGTGGGCGTCCCGCCGAGCGCGGCTCCGGTCGCCGTTCCCGTGGAGTGGCCCGCGAAGGACGTCCTTCTCCTCGGCGCCGCCGGCGATCGCACCTGCCACGCCGTCGACGCCGCGAGCCGCATCGTGCGGTGCACCGGGGCGAGTGCGACGGTGATCGAAGCCTCGACCCTGTACAACCCGGCGAGCCTCTCGGTCTCCGATGGCGCCGTATGCATCCACCAGACCGCCGAGTACGAGGGGAGCCGGCTCCAGTGCGATGCGGCGGACGCCGCCATCGCCCGACTCGCGCGACCCCACCCGTGCGCGCCCGAGAGTCTCTGCCAGAAGCGCTACGGCTTTCAGGTGGCCCTTCGCGGCGCCGATGCCTGCCTGCTCGAGCAGAACGGACCCGCCTCGAAGCTCGAGTGCACGCGGGGCGCTGGGTGGTCCTACGACGGATTCGAGGTCACCGAGCGCGCCAACGCGTTCCGCGCGATAGCGCTGGGGTACGATTTTGCCTGCGTACTCGGCGTCGACGGCGCGCGCTGCTGGGGTCCTGCCTCGGTGGCGAGCTCCCTCGACGACGCCCGAACCGTCACCGGCTTTCCGGAGCCGGCGGCCATCTGCGCGACCAACACGGAGCTCTGCGGCATCGGAGCCCAAGGTCGGGTCTTCTGTGCGCCCGCCGGGACCATCGCGGCGCGGGAGATCCACCTCCCCGGCCCGAGCGCGCGGGCCACGGAGATTGCCTGCGGCGATGGCCACGCGTGCGCCGTCACCACCTCGGGGCTCGTGGCCTGTTGGGGCGACAACCACATGGGCCAGCTCGGCGATGGTACCCGCCGCGGCATCACGGACGCCGTGATCGCGCGCATCCCGCCGCTCACCGATCGGTAGGCCGAGCGCGATCACTCTTGCGCGAGCGGACGCGCTTCGAGGTAGACGCCGAGCGGGCTGATCCCCGCCACGCCGTCGGGGACCGGGATATGGCGCTCTGCGTAGTAGTGAACCCACACCGCGCGTGCGGCGGAGCCCGGCGCACCGAACGCCATCGGCGAAGTGTGGAGAGGGCTCGGTGCTCCACTGCCGTTCGTGGCGAAGGCGTCGTGGTAGGCCTCCTGAACGAGCTCGGAGCAGTAGAGCTTCCCGTTGTCGGGCAAGAAGTCGTCGTCGTACGGTGTGCCGATGCGCGCTGCGGCCGCGCGCGTCGCCGCTTCGCCTGCGCTTCGGAGGTCGCCTCGGAGACGCAGGTAGCGCGCGGGACTGCGCTGCTTTCGCGCGAGCACCTGCGCGAGCGGCGTCCGGGCGACGCCGGTGCCGGGCCACGCTTCGAGCACCGACAGACCGGTCGCGCTCCGCTCGACGATCGCCACGTGCGAGAGCGCCGGACCCGAGACGCCGAACTGTTCCTCGGTGACGCTGGCCATCGCGTTGCAAAGGTCGCCGCAGTCGAGATCGAGAAAGACGAGGTCGCCGGATCGCAGGGTTCCGAGATCGGTCGACGTCGCCGCAGGAGGCGACGCGGCGGGCGCGGTGGACCTACCGCCGCACGCAGTGGCCACCAAGGTGACGACGAGGCCGAGACCAACCGAGGTGCGAGCGCGCGAAAGCACGGCCCGACGCTACCTCAAATGGCGCTCGACTCTGCGACGAAGTGGCAGAGGGGGTCCCTCGCTTCGCTCGGGATGACTCTTGGTTTCTTCGAAGTACCGGCGCGCGCCCCGCGGGTCATCGTCCGTGGTGCATGCGCTTCGGCCCGTCCTCTTCGTCGTCGTCGTCGAGATCCATCGGAGGGGCCGCCAAGACCGGGTCCGCGATGCGCGGTCCCGACGATGGGTGGAGCATGCGCCGGAGCGGCGGAGCGATTCCGTCGAGAAAGCGCGCCGACACCGCGTCTTCTCGTAGATCGAGCTCGATCCGCACGCGCTCGCCCTCGGGCAGCTCGTCGCCGGCGTACACCCGCAGCGCGTCGCACAGGAGCTCTTCCTGCATCGTCAGGGGCAGGTCCACCGGGCGCTCCCGGGCCATCGCCGCGGCGGCGTTCAGCTGCCCCGCCTTCACCAGGCTGACCAGGCGCACGCGGAACGTGTCGCGCGCAAGGTACGGGTAGGCGGGCGAGATGGTCGCGATGCGCCCCAGCGCCTCTTCTGCTTTCCGCGCGCGACCCGCCGCCGCCAGGGCGAACGCTAGCTCCGCGTGCAGTTGCGGCAAGAGCACCGGCCTCGACAGGGTGAGGCCCGCCGGGCTCACGCCCGTCGCTGCGATGCCCGCTTCCGCGTGGTGGCGCGCGGCCTTGAAATCGCCCGCGGACGTGGCGATGACCGCGAGCTCCCGCTCGGCTTGCGGTTTCACCAGGACCGTCTTGCTTGCGGCGAGCTTGGTGAGCGCCGCTCGGGCTTCGTCGTGCTTGCCGCGCATGCGCAGCTCGAAGGCCTGGCTGAGCTCCCGCGTGAGCCTTCGACCACGAGCCAGCCGGAACGCGATGACCGCCGCGACGAACCCGAAAACCAGAAGCGAGAGCACGAGTACCCCCGCGGCGGTGCTCAGCCCGTCCAAGGGCGCCTCCACCGGTGGCCCCAACCGCGCGTCGTCGGACCGCAGCAGCGACCAGATGGCAAAAAAGAGCATCATCACGACGGCCCACAGTGCCGCCACCCGGGCCCACGGTCGCTTCGCCTTCGTGGCCTTGGCGGCATCGGCCACCGCCTTGGGGTCCACCGCTGCCGGTGCGTCGAGACGCGCGCCGAGCTTGGGCGACGCAGCATACGAAGCCGCCTCGGGCGCGAGCTGCGCGATCCACGACGCGTGCTCGTCCATCTCTTGTTCGCCCTTGGGCGCGGGCTCTCGGTACACGCTCACCTTCTTGGCGGCGACCATGCGCGAGAGCGCGCGCACGATCATCCGTTCCCGGGGGCCGGTGGCACCCAGGAGGAGCGCCCGCTCGTCTCGGAGCAAGCGCGCGAGGCCATCGAGCTCCTTGTCGCGCGCGAAGAGCACCGCCTCCGCCAGCGCGGCGCGTGCCAAGAACGAGGCCTGCCGGTAGTCGGCGCCCCGCACCGCCGCCACGTCGGCCAGCGCTGCCTCCTTGCGACCCAGGCCAGCCAGCGCCACCGCGCGCAGCGAGAGCGCGCTCTGCCGATGGATGGAGGCCACCGCCCCCACGCCCTTGCCTACGCGCGCCCCCTTGGTCGCCTCCGCCACCGCCGTCTCCAGCTTGCCTTCGTACAGCGCCAGCGCCGCCCGCTGGTTGTCGACCATCATGCCCACGTAGCTGCCGAGGACGTTCTTGGGCACCGCATCGAGGAGCGCCCGCGCCTCGTCGTAGCGTCCGCGGGCCGCGCGATCGAGGGCGCTCATGGCCAAGGCGCTG
>JABFRG010000186.1 GCA_013141295.1 Polyangiaceae bacterium | reverse complement strand
GCGCCGCGAACGGGCGTCGCTGAGACAAGGAGACCGCATGGCGCTCATTCGTGCTGGGACCTGGCGCATGCCGAAACCACCGCCGCGCAGCGGCTTCGTTCAACTGAAACGGAGTGGGTTCGCCGCCCTGTTTCTTAGGAACGGAGTGAGGGACCCCTCTGCCACTTCGTTGCAAGTCCGAGGGCCCCGCGACCCGTGGTTGCGGCAGAGAAGTGGTGGGCACCGCGAAATTCGCGCTCCTCCGGTGAGCCCGGTAAGCTGTCCGGGTGACCCCCCGACTGCAGAGCGCCGCGACCCTCCTCGCCCTCGCCACCACCGCCGCGCCGGATCTCCTCTCCTGGGGTCGCCTCAAGGAGACCATCCGCGACACGGTGGATGCGGATCCCATGGACGCAGCGCTGGGCTTCATCGGCACCGCGTCGCTCCTCTTCTACGTGGCCGAGAAGGGGCAGAACCCCAAGGTCGAGACCCTGGGCGACGCCTTCGTGTTCATCTCCACCTGCATGTCCGTGGGCTACTCCGACATCTTCGCGCGCACCGAGGCCGGCAAGGCGGTCGCCAGCCTGGTCATGACCTATGGTCCGGCGCTCAGCGCCAACATGCTGCGCAAGGGCCCCGAAGACACGCGCATCGTGGAGCGACTCGACAAGCTCATCGAGGCGCTCACGCCCGCCGTTCCTTCTCCCGCCAGCGTGGACGGCCCCGCGCCCGGCTCCCGGTGATGGCCGGCCTCCTCGCGCTCCTGGTGAGCTATCCGGCGGTGGTCTACACCGTCGCCCTGGGCGTGGTGCTCGTCTACTGGCTGTTCGTGGTGCTGGGCGCCGTGCACATCGACGCCAGCCACGCCGACGGTGCGCTCGATGGCGCCCTCGACGGTGGCGACGTGGGTGACGTGGGCGGCGGGCACCACGCAGACGTGGGCGGCGATCATGGCGGCGGTGACGTGGGCGACGGCGGCGACGGCGACGCCGGTGGCGATCACGCCGGCGAAGGCGACACGCCTGGCGGCTCGGTGAACATGCTGGCGGCCCTCAAGCTCCGCTCGGTGCCGGCCACGGTGAGCCTCAGCTTCATCATCCTGTTCGCGTGGATCATCGCCGTGATGGGGATGAACTGGGCGAGCCACGCGTTCCCCACCCTCTCCACCGCGCTCCTGGGCACGGCCATCCTGCTCCTGGCGCCGGTGCTGGCGCTCCCGCTCACCTCGCTGGCCATCCGGCCGCTGGCGCCGCTCTTCAAGCACCGCACCGCGACGCGGCAGAAGGAGCTGGTAGGGAAGATCTGCGTGGTGCGCACCGGCACCGTGGACGACACCTTCGGCGAAGCCACGCTGGAAGACGGCGGCGCGGGCCTGGTGGTGCGCGTGCGCATCGACGCCGGCGAGTCGCTGAAGCGCGGCGAACAAGCGGTCATCGTGGGCTTCGACGAGGAAAAAGACGCGTTCCTGGTGGCGCCCATGTCGGCGGCCGAGCTCGACGCTCCGACGAAGGCGCGCAAGTAAGAAGGCTTCAGCGCGGGGGCGGCGGCAGATCGCGGCAGGCGGTACCGAACTTGTCGATGGCCTCCTTGAGGCTCTTCGAGAGATCGCCGTCGCAGATGCTGCTGAACACGGCGTTCTTGCCGGTGGCGGTGACGAAGTCGCCGAGGCGCTTGGCCTCTGCCGCGGAGCCGAACGTCGAGGTACAGCTGGATTTGCCGGCGATGACCGCGGTGGCCCAGCGGGCGCGATCGCCGGTGAGCCCGTCCAGCATGGTCACGTAGTCCTGCGGTTTCTCCGCGCCCTTGAGGTCGCTGCACACGTCGCCGAAGCCTTCGTCGAGGTCCTTGGCGGCGTAGGAGCAGTCGTCCTCGTCGGTGAGGAACACGATGGCGAGGAGCGCGTCCTTGCGCAAGAAGCCGGCGTTGGTGCCGTCGGCCACGCGATCGGTGAGCGCCATCTTCATGCACTGCAGCGGCATCTCTTCGGAGGGGCCGTCGGTGCCCACGGTGGCCCGGCAGCCGAAGGAGGCCGCCGCCTCGCCGCGGTCGAGCCAGCGCTTGGCACCGCCGCAGTTGTTCCGGAAGGCACCGTCGTCGCCCTTCACGTCGTCCACGGTGATGCCGAAGGGCCCTTTGATCTTGTACGACTTGCCGGTGGTGGTGACGGCGACGCGATAGTCGAGGGGGCCGTTGGGCCCGGTGGTGGCGTCGAGCACGCTCACGAACTTGGGAAAGTTGGCAGCGAGGTTGGTCTGCTCCTCGGACATGCTCCCGGAGTTGTCGACCACGAACAGGATATCCATCTTGTTGCAGCCGGCCCCGCCGTCGCCGGCGCCACCGCCGTCACCGCCGGGAACACCGAAGCCGCCACCGCTGCTGCCGCTGCTGCCGCTGCTCCCCCCGTCGGCGCCATCCTCGAAGGTGGCGGTACCGGATGCTCCGCACGCGACGGAGACGACCGCGAGGGAGGCGAACAGGGCGAGACCGAGGGCCCGCGCGCGCCACCGCGTAATTGCGCCGAAGGGCCTATTTTTGCCGCGTCCGGTGCGCTTTCGTGAGCGCACCGAGGGCTCTCGCCCGCGCTCAGCCCGGCGGCGGATAGTGCGTCGCCACGCACTCGAAGCGATTGCTGGCGGCCACGTAGTCACAGACCTTGGAGGGTGCTCCGGGTGTGTTGCCGGTCCCGCAGTCGCCGTCGTCGACGCAGGTGTCGCGCGAGGTGCGGCAGAACGAGCCCGCGGGCGGGTGGAGGTGCCCGCCGGACATCCCGGCGAGGCCACAGACGTAGCCCTTCTCGCAGTCGGCGTTGCTCCGGCAGTTGAAGGCGATGCAGGCGTTGCGACCATCGTGGGCGCCGCCGCAGAAGCACCGTGTGCCGGTGGCGCAGTCGGCGTCCTTCTCGCAGGCGTCGGCGGTGCACTCCTTGTGCGACATTCCGTGCCCGATGTAGACGCTGCGGCAGCGGGGGTTCTTTCCCTTGGTGCACTCTGCATCTTTCTCGCAGGCGTTGGTTGCACCCGGCCGAGCCGGCTCCGGCGGCACCGGCGACTGGGTGTCGGTGGGCGGGACGATGCATTTGCCGTTCACCTGCGCGTACAGCACCCCGAGCGCCGGCGGGGGGGCCTTCTCGCGCGCGGTGCCGGCAGCGGTCGCGGCCGTCGCGGCGGAGGCGACGGTGCCCACCGAGGGTACGGTGCCGGGCTCGGCGTCGCCCACGCTCTTGCGGCAGCCGACGGAGAGAACGAGGAGCGGGAGCGCGAAGCGCGTGCGGAGCATGGTCCGCATGGTACCGAGCTGCGGGCACGGGCTTACACTTTTCCGCTGCCACCGAGCCGCGGCCGCAAGGAAGTTGGCTCCCTTCGCCACAGCTCCGTACGCTTACCGCTGCGCAGAAAGAGGGCGAATCCTCGAGCGTGCGCACCTGGAGTCGACACATGGCGGAGAATCTTCCCCTTCTCATCATCCTCATCGTCATCGCGGTGCTCATCGTGTTCGGTACGCTGATCATGGTGGCAAGGTTCTATCGGCAGGTGGATCAGGGCCGCGCCCTCATCGTCAACACGATGCGCTCGGAGCCGGTCGTCACCTTCACCGGTGCGGTGGTCTATCCCATCGTCAACCGCGCCGAGCTCATGGACATGTCGGTGAAGATGGTCGAGATCGACCGCCGCGGAAAGGAGGGGCTCATCTGCAAGGACAACATCCGTGCGGACATCAACGTGAGCTTCTTCATCCGGGTGAACAAGACCCAGGAAGACGTGCTCAAGGTGGCGCAATCGGTGGGCTGCGCTCGGGCGTCCGACGCGGTGGCCTTGCGCGAGCTCTTCAGCGCCAAGTTCTCCGAAGCGCTGAAGACCGTGGGCAAGCACTTCAACTTCGAAGACCTCTACAAGATGCGCGAGGAGTTCAAGGACCAGATCATCAAGGTCATCGGTCGCGACCTCAACGGCTTCATCCTCGACGACGCCGCCATCGACTTCCTCGAGCAGACGCCGCTCTCGTCGCTCGACCCCAACAACATCATGGACGCCGACGGTATCCGCAAGATCACCGATCTCACGGTCATCCAGAACGTGCAGACCAACGAGCTCCGGCAGAAGGAGCGCATGGAGATCGGCAGCCAGAACCTCACCGCCGACGAAGCGGTCTTCCGCTTCGAGCAGCGCCGGGCCGAGGCCGAGGCCAAGAAGGAACGCGAGATCGCCGTCGCCAAGTCGCGCGAGCAGAACGAGGCCCAGCGCATCGCCTCCGACGAGCACAAGAAGACCCTCCTCGTGCAGCACAAGAACGACGAGGAATCGAGCATCGCCGACCAGGCGCGGGCCCGCGGCATCGCGGTGGCCGAGAAAAACCGCGAGCGGGAAATCGCCGTGGAGACCGAGCGCGTCGAGAAGGCGCGTCAGCTCGAGGTCATCAACCGCGAACGCGAAGTGACCCTCGGCACCATCGCCAAGGAAAAGGAAGTCGAGCTCCAGAAGAAGGAGATCGCCGACGCCATCCGCGCACGCATCGCCGTCGACAAGACCGTCGCCACCGAGGAAGAGGCCATCAAGGATCTGCGCGCCAACTCCCAAGCCACCCGCGAGAAGGACGTCATTCGCATCGCCGCCGAGGCCGAGGCCCAGGGCTCGCTCGTGAAGCAGATCAAGGCCGCCGAGGCCAGCGAAGAGGCCGCCAAGTTCAAGGCCCGGGAGAAGATCGTCACCGCCGACGCCGAGCTCGACACCGCCGACAAGGTGGCGCGCGCCAAGATTCGCCTGGCCGAAGGCAAGCAAGCCGAGGCTGCTGCCGAAGGCCTGGCCAACGTGAAGGTGCGCGAGGCCGACGCCGTCGCCACCGAGAAGCTGGGTCGCGCCGCCGCCAACGTGGTGCGCGAGAAGCTCCTGGCAGAAGCCGCCGGCGACGAGCAAAAGGGCCTCTCTGCTGCGCGCGTGAAGGAAGCCGAAGCCGCCGCCATCGAGAAGCGTGGCACCGCCGACGCATCGGCCACCCGCCAGAAGCTCCTGGCAGAAGCCGCCGGCATCGCCGAGAAGGCCTCGGCCATGAAGGCGCTCGACGAGGCCGGTCGCGGCCACGAAGAGTTCCGCCTGCGGCTCGACAAAGAGAAGGTGGTGGAGCTCGAGTCCATCAAGAACCGGAAAGACATCGCCACCGCCCAGGCCGAGGTCATGAAGGAAGCCTTCAGCCACGCCAAGATCAACATCGTGGGCGGCGACGGGCAGTTCTTCGACCGCTTCATCAAGGCCGTCTCGGTGGGTCAGTCCATCGAGGGCGTCATGGACCACAGCGAGACCGTGCGCACGCTCGCGCAAGACGTGCTGGGTAAGGCCTCGGGCGACCCCGCCATCAGCGGCCTGCTCTCGCAGTTCATGAGCCGCGCCGACGACGCCCAGAAGGCGCGCCTGCAGCAGCTCCTGAGCGCCGGCACGCCCACCAAGTAATTCGATGTCGGACCAGGCCCAGCCCAAGGAGACGCTCGAGGGCGGCAACTACGAGGTCATTCGTAGGCGCCTCCTCGAGCAAGCGGCAGAGATCGGCACCAAGGCCGAGGCGCTGAACCAGAAGCGCAAGACGGTATTCGGGGGCACCGAGCTCGGCCTCGTCGCCAACGAGCGGGCCCGCACCGAGAACAACTGCATTCCCCGCGACATGGTCAGCGTCGCGGGGCATCTCCTCTTCGGCTTCGAGGTCTTCATGGGCCTCAAGGAAGAAGTGAAGGTCTCCGACGTCCTCACCTTCCATCGCTTCGGCAAAACGGCCGAGGGCTACGACATCGCCGAGGTGCCGCCCGACGGTCCCCTCGCCTTCCTCTCCGACGCCACCTTCGTGAAGGAGTTCAAGGACGTCTTTCGCTACATGAAGGACGCCAAGCTCTCGCAGCTGCGGCGCACCGAGACCCGCCTGCTGTGCAGCGTGCAAGTGGGCGCCAGCGTGAAGGACGTGAAGGTCTTCCGCTGGGCCATCGACGCCAAGGGTGGCGTCTCGTACATGGATGCGCGCGGCGACGAGGACTACGCCCCGCCCCGCTCCCACGATTTCGCCTGGACCGCCACCGGCCGCGAGAACCAGGTGGCCGGCAAGTTCCCCCACATCTCGGTGCTCAACGAGGTGTTCGTCGAGACCCTGGGTGGCGATCTCACCATCAAGGTCGAGAACAACACCAAGGAGGGCCAAGGCATCTACCGCGAGCCGGTAGACGATCCCAACCAGACCCTGGACGACGCCGACATCGCGTATGCCAAGGTGGGCTCGCTCATCCTCCTGAAGATTCGCCCCTTCCGCGAACAAGCCTATCGCTACCTTGTGTACGATACACGCAACAAGCGCGTCACCCGCATCGACGCCATCGGCCAGGCCTGCCTGGGGCTTCCGGAGGGGCACGGCATCGTGTTCCCGGGCGGCGTGTACCTCGACAGCGGCGAGCGCAAGGTCTTCGACGGCGACATCGCCGACATGGAGTTCGAGCGGGTCATCCCCTCGCCCAACGGCGAAGACGTGGCCTACGTGTTCTACCGCCACCACGACGGGCAGTACGTCATCATGCCGTACAACCTCATCCGCAAAGAGGCCGACTCGCCCATGCGGTGCAACGGCTACAGCCTCTTTCCCGACGGGACGCTGGCCATCTTCCGGGCCTCCGCCGAGGCTACGCGCATCCACCCGATCCAGGTGTGGCGCACGCCCTTCACCACCGCCGAGTTCGCCGCCGGCGCCAAGACCGACGGCTCGTACCTGGCCAAGGTGGGCAATGCCGATTTGGTGCGGGGCATCAGCGACGCGCTGGCCCTCCGGCGCCTGGCCAGCAAGGAAGACCCTTCACGCCAGACCTACGAAGACGTGGTGCGCGGCATCGGGCGCCTCATCGACGCCTACTACTGGCTCGGCAACGACGAAGCGGGAAACCTGCTGGCCACGCTGCAGACGCTGAAGAAGACCTCCGAGCTCATCATCGACGAGTTCGAGAAGCTCGCGGAGATTCGCAAGCGCGCCGCGGAGCAAACTGCCAAGTCGGAGACCACCTTCGCGGAGCTCGAAAAGCGCCTGGCGCCGGACGGCCTGGGCAGCATCGACGCCTTCCTCGGGGCGCTCACCGATCTGCGGCGCTTTCGCGGCGAGCTGGTGACCCTGCGCGAGCTCCGTGGCGTGGAGCCGCCGCGCATCGACGCGCTGGAGCAAAAGGCGGTCGCGCTCTTCGACGCGGTGAGCGCCGCCTGCGTGAAGTTCCTTTTGGCCCGCGACGCCTTCGCCGATTTGGTGACGCGCCTCGACGGCAGCATCGTGGCCATCGAGAAGGTGGTGAAGGCCAGCGAGCTCTTGCCCTTCGAGAAGGATCTCGACACGGTGCAGACCGGGCTCACGCTGCTGGGCGACGTGGTCTCGGCGCTGGCCATCGACGACGTCACCGAGCGCACCAAGATCCTCGAAGGCGTGAGCGCCGCCTTCGCACAGTTGAACCGCGCCCGCGCCACCTTCCAGGCGCGCAAGAAGGAGCTCTCGTCGAAGGAGGGCAAGGCCGAGTTCGGTGTACAGTTCAAGCTCTTCGGCCAAGCGGTGGCTGGCGCGCTGGCGGTGTGCGACACCCCCGAGCGCTGCGACCAAGAGCTCTCCAAGCTGCTCCTCTCGCTCGAGGAGCTGGAAGGCAAGTTCGCCCAGTTCGACGAGTTCGCGGTGGAGCTCGCCGACAAGCGCCAGGAAGTGCAAGACGCCATCTCCGCGCGTAGGCAGCTGCTCACCGACGAGCGCCAGAAGCGCGCCGGCAACCTCGCGCAGGCCGCAGAACGCGTACTGGCCGGTGTGGTGCGGCGGGCGCAGACCTTCGCCACCCAGGACGAGCTGAACGCCTACTTCGCCTCCGATCCCAGCATCCAGAAGGTGCAGGAGCTGCAGAAGGAGCTCGGGCGCATGGGCGACACCGTCCGCGCCGACGAGATCGCCTCACGCCTGAAGTCCGCTAGGCAGGATTCGCAGCGCGCGCTTCGCGACAAGACCGATCTCTTCGCCGAAGGTGCCATTCGCTTCGGCGCGCACCGCTTCAGCGTGAACACCCAGCCCATGGAGCTGACGCTCATTCCCCGCGAGGGGACCATGATGCTGCACCTCACGGGCACCGACTTCTACGAGACCTTGGACGACGCCGACCTCGCCGCGGCCAAGGACCTTTGGGATCAAGCGCTGCCGTCGGAGTCGAACGCGGTGTACCGGGGCGAGTTCCTCGCCACGCAGATCTTCGCCGCTGCCGAGGCCAAGCGCCAAGGGCTCACCTTCGAGACGCTCAAGCTCGCCGGCACCAAGACCGAAGGCCTCCTGGACGCCGTTCGGGAGTTCGCCCGCGATCGCATCGACGAGGGCTACGAGCGCGGGGTCCACGACTTCGACGCCTCGCTCGTCCTGGAAAGGCTGCTCTCGCTCCGCGAGACGGTGGGCCTCCTGCGCTTCTCACCGGACGCCCGGGCCCAGGCCACGCTCCACTGGCTCGCGCTGGCAGAAGCCGATCAAACCAGCCTTCGCCGCAAGGCCCGCGCCGCCGTGCGCATCCGCGAGGAGCTGGGCGACAGCGACCATCTCGTGCATCTTACAGGTACCCTCGGCGAGGCCATGGCCGCGCGGACCATCGGGAGCGACTTGGCGATGAGCCCGGCCGCCGCGCGCGCTGCTGCCGAGTACTTGATCCTGGAGCTGTCGCGGGAGCCCCTGCGCTTCACCACCACCCGCGAAGCGGTGGAGCTGGTGGGCGCACTTCGCCGGGAGCTCACCGCCCTGGGGAGCCAGAGCGAGGTGGAGGCCGATCTCGCCGCCCTCGGCCCGCACGAGGCGTTGCCCATCGCCCGAGCCTACCTCGAAGGCTTTCTAAAGAAACCGGAGCGCGCAGCCCTGCGCCCCTTCCTGCTGGAAGCCGCGGTGGTGTGGACCACCGAAGGCCGCGTGGATCGCGACGAGAGCGCGGCGGTCACCCGGGTGCAGGTGACGGGCCTGCTGGGGCGGCACCCGCGCATCGAGGACCGCAAGCTCGAGGTCTCGCTCGACGAGCTCTTGCCCCGGGTCGACGCCTTCATCGGCGAACAGCTCCCGCGCTTCCGCGCCTATCGCAAGCTGCGCACCGAGATTCTGGAGCGCGAAAAGGCGCGCCTGCGCATCTCGGAGTTCGCGCCGCGGGTGCTCACCTCGTTCGTTCGCAATCGCCTCATCGACGAGGTGTATCTGCCGCTCATCGGCGCCAACTTGGCCAAGCAGATCGGCGACGTCTCCGAGAAGAAGCGCACCGACTTGATGGGCATGCTGCTGCTCATCTCGCCCCCCGGCTACGGCAAGACCACGCTCATGGAGTACGTGGCTTCGAAGCTCGGCCTGGTGTTCATGAAGGTCAACGGCCCGGCCCTGGGCCACGACGTCACCTCCCTCGACCCGGCCGAGGCCAAGAACGCCACCGCGCGCCAGGAAGTGGAGAAGATCAGCCTCGCCCTCGAAATGGGCAACAACGTGATGCTGTATCTGGACGATATCCAGCATACCAGCGCCGAGCTCCTTCAGAAGTTCATCTCCCTGTGCGACGCCCAGCGGCGCATCGAGGGCGTGTGGAAGGGCAAGACCCGCACCTACGATCTTCGCGGCAAGAAGTTCTGCATCGTCATGGCCGGTAATCCGTATACCGAGTCCGGCGAGCGATTCCGGATTCCCGACATGCTGGCCAATCGCGCCGACACCTACAATCTCGGAGACATCCTCGGAGGCAAGGAAGACATCTTCGCGCTCTCGTACCTGGAGAACGCCCTCACCTCGAGCTCCATCCTGGCCCCTCTCGCCGGCCGCGAGCCGAAAGACGTGCACAAGCTCATTCGCCTGGCCCAGGGCGAAGAGCTGCCGCTCACGGACCTATCGCACGGCTACTCCGGCGCCGAGGTGGAAGACTTCACCGCGGTGTTCCAGCGCCTCTTCACCGTGCAGGCCACCCTGCTCCAGGTGAATCGCGAGTACATCGCCTCGGCCTCGCAAGACGACAGCTACCGCACCGAGCCGCCGTTCAAGCTCCAGGGCAGCTACCGCAACATGAACAAGCTGGCGGAAAAAGTGGTGCCGGCCATGAACCAGGAAGAGCTCCTGCGGCTCATCGACGACCACTACAAGGGCGAATCGCAGACGCTGACCACCAGCGCCGAGCAGAACGTCCTCAAGCTCGCCGAGATGCGCGGGCGCATCACCCCCGAGCAGCAGCAGCGCTGGAAGGCCATCAAGGAAGAGTTCCTGCGGAAGAAGCGCATGGGCGGCAAGGACGACGATCCCGTCGCCCGCGTCACCGGCACCCTGAGCGGCCTCGACTCGCAGCTGCAGGGCATCGGCGAGACCCTCAAGCGCGGCCTCGACGACGAAGCGCGCACCCCCGACTGGAGCGGCCTCCT
The DNA here is from genome assembly GCA_013141295.1 of Polyangiaceae bacterium. Classification (GTDB taxonomy): domain Bacteria; phylum Myxococcota_A; class Polyangia; order Polyangiales; family Polyangiaceae; genus JABFRG01. The sequence goes on along the minus strand of JABFRG010000186.1, from coordinate 23,743 downwards.
CGACAAGGTGCAGTCCACACTCTCTCGCATGCAGGCCCCGCGGGTGGACCTGCACCTGGAGAGCGGCGGCGCCGCCGAGCTCACCTCGGTGGTGGCCGAGCACACCGCCCTGCTCTCGCAGGTCATCACCGCGTTGGCCAAGCGCCCGAGCCAGCTGCCGCCGGCGCAAGGCGGCGGAGGCCACGAGGTCGCCGCGCGCATCGAAGATCTGGCACGCATCCTCGAGCGTATGGAGCAAAAGCTCCGGGCCCCCTCTGGCAGCAGCCTCTCCTACGAGGTCGCCCTCGACGCCGGCAGCCCCAGCAACTTCTTCCGCGGCTTCGAGGGCAACGACGTCATCGCCCACGGCGGCCTCTTCGTGGCCACCTACGAGAAGCTCCCGCCCCTCGGCGCCCGCGCCACCGCGCGCCTCGCCTTCCCCGGCGGCGCCCACTGCGACGTGGAAGGCACCGTGCTCTTCCGCCAGGATCTCGTCGACGACGAAGGCGCCAGCCTGGTCCCCGGCTTCGGCCTCCGCATCGAGAACGTCACCACCGACGGCGCTGCGCTCATCGCAGTATTCGCCCGCCAGCGCGAGCCCATGGTGCGCGAGTAGACCGCATCGTCACGACCCCCCTGGGGTCATCCCGAACGAAGTGAGGGACCCCCTCTGCCATGTGCAGAACGGCTGGCGCCATGTGGCGCATTGCGCGGATGCGCCGGAGGCCAGGGTGCGTGACCGAAGCGGCGCTGCATGGTAGTCCGTGCGCCCATGCGTTCGTCGTTCACCGTTTCGCTGTTCTGCGCGCTGTGCGCCGCATGTCCCCCCGCCACCGAGCCTTCGGTTCCCGCGGCTGCAGGCTCGGCAACGCCGACCGTCGAGGCGTCTTCGGCGCGAGAGACCCGACCCCAACGCGTGGCCGAGTCGGACGCGTTTCCGCAGGAGCGCGCCCCCATCCGGGTGACCGACGAAGACACCGTGCTCGGCACGCGCACGGCGCCGCTGACGTGGGTCCACTACGGAGCGTATACGCGACGGATGGCCCAGTTGACGCTGGAGCTCACGCACAAATTGCAGCAGCGCTACGGCGATGCGATCCGCTTCGTGTGGCGAGACTATTACATGCCTTACTGGCCCGATCAGGGAATCGCCGCGGAAGCGCTTCATGCCGCCTACGCGCTCGGCCGAACACCTGCGCTGCAGGCCATGCTGGAGCGCCTCGCCGCGTTCCAGGGCACCGCGACCGTCGATAACATGGTCGGTATGGGACAACTCGCGGGGGTTGCGGACAAGGGCGCCTTTCGAAGCGCGCTGGAGAGTCACGCGTATGCCGCACGGGTATCGGCATCCATGGAGGAGGCGAAGCGGCTCAAGCTGGAGGGCAGTCCCACGTTCTTCCTGAACGGCGCGCGCTACAACGGTGCGGCGGTGGAGCAACAGCAGGCGGAGCTTTTCGCGGCCGTGGACCGGGAGCTCGAGGCCGCGCAGAAAGCCAAGGAGAGCGGCGTCGCCGCCCGTGATCTGTACGGCTTCCGCTGCAACAACAACTTCGGCCACTGGCTCGTTGCATCCCAAGCCCGCTGAGTCGGCGCGCTTGAAGAATGGCCCCGGGCCGGGTCAACTCCGCCGAGGCTCACCGCGGGCGAGGCGGCGGCGGACTTCGTGGGGCGACCGCACGCCGAAGAACGGACCTACTTGCAGCCCTGGGTGTTGTTCGAGATGCGCACAAGGTCGAGGTTGAGTGCCTCGGAACAGCAATTCGTCTTGGCGACCTTCCCGGTGAAAACGAGCTTGTCGGTGTCGGCCCGAATGTCGCCCACCAGGCTGAGGCCCGAGCTCACGGAGGTGCCGATATGCGCCTGCTCCGTGTCCCCACGCACCAGCGATCGCGAGCACGGCTCGATGGACTGCCCCGCAGGGCCCCCGCATGTGGACGTGCTGCCGGTGCATCCGTAGATGAGGTGGACCGGGCTCAAGTACCCTTCGGACCCCACCACGTATTGGATTTGCGTGCCGGTTGCGGCGACGCGACCTTCGTAGGTGCCGGGCTTGAGCTTGAGCGGCGTGGTGAGCAGGTCGTAGGCCCGCTTGTACTCGTTGCCCAGCTTGGTCCGGTATTCTTCCTGCGTCATCTCCACGACGACCTGGTCCGTGACCGGCGGTATCTCCAGGTAGCCGTAGCCTCCGACCGCGGCACCAATGCTGTAGGATACACCCTTCTGCAGGAGACCGGGCGCCGAGAACTCGACGACGTCGACGCTCGAGCGAATGGTGCTCGCTTTCCAGAAGACGCGCTTGCCGGACTCGGTCTCCGCCACCGCCAGCATCGCCTCGACCTCGGACTCGCCCATCAATTGGAAGTAGGCGCGCATACCCGTCACGCGGAACGTGAAGTCCACCGTGGCGGCGCCCGCCTCCTCCGAGGTGACGCCGCCGTCGGCGTTCGTCGGAGAGCTGGGCGTCTCCGAGGCTCCCTGAGAACAGGCGAAGAGCAGGCCAACGGCCCCGACCAGCAGGGAGAGCGATCGCGTACGGTGCGTAGAAGCCATGGCCAGACGGTGACATGCGCGTTCACCGCTCGCAATCGTCCCACCGCACGTTGGCGCCCACTGTCCGTGCGCTGCCGCAAGCGCACCGAGCGAACGAGACGTCTTTCTCGTCGTGTAAGACTCGCGCTACGCTCCCGTTTCACACAAGACGATGCTCGCCTTCGCACCGAACCCTCGCGCCCTCCTTGCTCTCATCGCGCTTTCGGCCGGCGCGGCGTGCGGGGGAGCGCCGCCACCGAAGCCCACCGAGGTCGCGGCACCGCTGGACGCCGGCGTCGTGAGCCCGGCGCCGGAGATCGTCGATGCCTCCGCCACGGTCGATGCTCCGGCGGACGCTGCCGCGTCATCCTCGTGCGCGGTCAAGAAGGCGAGCCTCACGCGATCCGCGGACGACGCGGAGCATCAATGCCTCGACGGCGCGGCGCCACGAGCCTCCGACGTGCGCGTCACCTTCGCCCCGCGCACGCCCACCGTCTCGCCTGGGGGTCCCCTCGTCCTCGACGTTCGCATCACGAACGTATCCGATCACACCCTGTCGATTCGCACCGAGCTCCCCGCTTCCGAGAGCCTCGTGGTGACCACCGATAAGAACGTCACCATCGCACCGCCCGCCGGTCCGATGCCCATCACGCCGAACGCCAAGTGCATGGGGATGACGTGCTCGCACGTGACCATCCCGCGCGGCGTCGTGGTGGCGCTCCTGCCGGGCGGCGTCATCGAAGGCGCGGTGACGTGGCAAGCCAGTCGGGTGGCGTGGCCTCCTGCGCGCCCGCAAGATTGCCTGGCGAGCTGCATGGGCACCGACGTGATGATTCCCATCGCGACCAAGCCGCTCACGCCGGGAACGTATCGGGTGCAGACCAGCCTCCGCACCTGGTCCAAGCCGGAGTGGATCGTCCTTCCTGCGAGCACCGACGTGGTGGTGCGTTGAGCGACCACGAGCTGCTCGAGCTTCTTCGAAAGGGCGGAAGCCTCGCGATTCCCTACTTGGATGGCGCGCGGGTTCGGGTGGAGCCAGCCGACATCCCTGTCGACCTGGCGTTGCCGGCGCTTCGAAGCTTCCTCGCACGAACCCCGGACGAGCGCCTCGCCGACGGGCGCCACCTCGTGGCCTACTGTGCGTCGACCGTCGACGCGGTCGGTGAAGAGATCCTCGAGGACCTGCCGGGCGGCGCGCTGCCGACGCTCGACACCGTGTGGACGCTCGTTCGGCCCCGCAGCATCTTTTTCGGGATGCTCGAAGCGGGCAAGTACGCGCCCATCGACACCGCATACGTGCAAATGGAGGCCGAGGTCGCGTGGGAGCCCGAGCACGGTCTTCAGCTCAGCTGGGAAGCGGGCAGGCACCTGGTGAAGGCCGGCCCCTTCGACGGCCATCCGACCAACGGCCACGCCTACGCCAAACCGGAGAAGGATCGCTTCGTGTTCCTGGGTGGATCCCCCGAGGAATCGACGCTCCCCGATCCGCGGTGAGGTGATCTGCGGTCGCCGACTTCGACGTCGGGGATTGGCTCAATGCGGGGTCTTCGCGCTCAGCGCGGAGAGGACGTCCGCCTTGTCGTCGGTCCACGGCGCACGCGTCGGGGCCGGCGTGACCCAGTCCGGATTCCGTTGTGCAAGAGCCCGCAGTAGCTGCGGATCCCGCGTCGCAACCAGCCACCTGGAGGCTCGCTTGCCCACGTCCGCTGGGCTGAGCTCGAGGTCCGTCCGCACCAGCGAAGACATGCCCACGGCGCTTGCGGCGGCGGCGGTGACCGGCGCCAGGTCCGCGAACTGGTTGGAGAGATGGAAGAGGATCGCCCACCGCGCGTGGAAGTCGTAGAGCTTCACCGCTTCGACCGTGAGCAGGTGAATGGGGATCATGTCCGAGCTGAATGCGTCCACCACGACCACATCCGCATCCCCCGCGGCGGCTGTCCGGTGCTCGAGCTCGAGGCGCGCGTCTCCGACGACGATCTCGTAGGGGGCGCGCATGGAGGAAAGCGCATGAAAGTAGCCTGCATCCTTTGCCAAGTAGACGTCGAGGTCGTTGAGCTCGAAGAACGTCCAACGGTCTTCCGGCGCTGCGTATGCCCCCAGCGTCCCGATACCGAGACCGATGATGAAGACGCGATGGCCTGGAGGCTGCTGGTTCAATATGCCGAAGAAGTCTCCGGCGGGGCCCGTCGGATGGTAGTAGGAAAGCGCGGTGCCCGGCGCGCGCACGTCCTCGATGCCGTGGGTGGTCGTACCGTTCACGATGGAAAGAAAGCGCCCGTTGCCCTCGCGGACGACGCGCAGAACTCCGAAGAAGTTCCTGTTCCGATAGGCAAGATCGCCCCGCAAGAAGAGCGTGGAGGCCACGAAGATGCCGGCGACGGCGAGCGCGTAGCGATTCTTGTACTTCGAGAACCCGTGCGCGAGGAGGATGACCGGACCGAAAACCAACGCCGCGGCCGTCGACCCGGTCAGCGCGCATCGCTGTGAGACCTGCGAGAGACCGTAGGTGAGAGCACCGGTGAGGAGGGGGATGGCCAAGAACCATGGTCGCAGTCGATCCGTTCCGTCAACGAGCAGCCATGCGACCAGCACAATCGCAATGGGGTACTCCGTGAGGTCCCGGAAAAGGAGCGGCGCCACGATGGAACAGAACGCGCCGCCCGCGGCGCCCCCGAGGCTCATGACGAAGTAGAAACGCGTGAGATGCACCGGGTGCGGCCGCAAAGTGGCCAGGATCGAGTGGCAGGCGGTGGCGGCCAGAAGGAGATAGAGGGCGTGCGGAAGAATGGCCCAGAGGGAAGCGACGTTCGCGTGCATCGCGCAGATCAGGAACGTCCCGAAGAGGAGCGCCATGCGGCGGACGGGGCCGGAGATGCGTTGCCCGTAGCGTCCGAACGCGACCATGAACGAAACGAGGTAGATGCCGAGGGGAACGACCCAGAAGAGGGGAATCGCCACGACGTCGGTGGTCACGTGCAACGTCATGCCGGAGAGGAGCAGGGAGGGACCGAAAGCCAGAAGAAACCAGCGCCACTGCGTCGCCGCATCGGGCGCGGCGGGAGAGCCTTCCGCGGCCTCTCCCGTCGCTCCGGAGGCGCGAGCCTCGGTCGGCGCTGGGCTGGGGGCGTCGGGAGCCCCATCCGGGGGCCGCAGTCTCCCGAGCCACGCAGACGCGGCTACGCAGGCAACGGCGGCCGCAAGGGCAGCACGCAACCAGGCCGACTGCGTGGCGAGCCCGATGTTGGGCTCGACCACCGCAGGGTACGCCACGAGCGCGAGGAGGCTACCGCCGTTACTTGCAACATACAGATAGTACGGATTCGAGATGGTCTTCGTCCGTGTGACGAAGAGCTGAACCAGCGGAGACGTGGACGAGAGAAAGAACGCGGGGATGCCCACGGTGACCGCGAGATGGCAAAGGAGTCGCACGCCGGGAGGAGCCCCGGCGAGGAGCTTGCCGAGCGCCGCCGCCCCCACCAGGCCGTTCGGTCGAAAGGCGATGAACGCAACGATCGCGAGCGCAACGTGAAGGCCTGCCAACGGCGCCGGCGAGAGGCGCTTGGGAGCTGCGTGCGCGTAGCTGTACCCCAGGAGCACCGCTACCTGGAAGAACACCGCCGTCGTCACCCAAACGTGCGGAGCGCCTCCGTACTGCGGCAAGAGTGCGCGACCCGCAAAGGGCTGCATGGCGAACAGCACGAACGCAGCGAGAAAGGTTGCGGCGACGAACACTGGCAGGGCCAGTCGCTTCATCGGTCGATAGTATCGTGGGCCCCGGCCGCGCGGCGCCGAATTGCAGGTGCCCATTGACGCCGCCGCACGTGCCATCCATCGTGTGGCATGCCGAGCATCCTCTACGAGGGCGCGGAGGTCCGGGAGGATCCGGCGCTCCCCGACGCGGACTGGACCGCAGACCGACGGGAGACGTACCTGCTATGCCTCGATGTCGCTCGGCCCCTGTCGGTAGATCGAAGCGTTTGGAGCCCGCCGCGAAGGCCCGATGCGCCGCGCTTCGATGCGCTCCCCTGGATCACCACCGACGACGTGCGTGCCCGCGCGATTACCACGTTCGGCGCTCCCGCGGGCCACTGGGTGCTCGTTGCCCTGGGCGCTGTTGCCGAAGACGAGCGCGAAGCGAGTGCGCTTGCCCGCGACCACGGGATCACCGAGCCGCTGGTCGCGCCTCCGAGCTGGACCTTCCTGGGGTTCGACGTCTTCGACGGGGGCATCAGCGGTCTCGTCAACTGCGGCTACGGGCCGACGGAGACCAGCGCCCTCCGGCAGAAGTGGGCGTCGTGCCTGAACCAGCACGGGCTCTTCGCCGACGCGGCCCTCGCGCTCGCCTTTCGCGCGTTCACCAACGCGCGCGTCCCGGAGCACGCGCCCTTTCGCGTGGTCGGCCTCTGGACGCTGCCGTCCGACGGCCTCGACGTCGCACCCCCGTCCGGCTAGCCTCGGGAAGTGCCGAACGCGCGCAGCGCCGTGAACGGAGCGGGTGACGAGTGAAGGGATGGGAACGTCTCGCGCGCCGTGGCGAACCGACGCGGTGCCGCGTCCATACCGGCAGCATGCAGCCCGCCATCGCCGACCTGGTCGCAATGCACGGGCTCGGATGGATCGCGGGCTTCTTCGAGGTCGTGGAGCCGAACGGCGAGAGGTGGAACGAGTGGCAAGGCTCGGCTCGCCTCCTTCGGAGTCGTGGATACTTCGCCGGCATCCACAGCGCGCACTTCGACGCGCTCGTGGTGTTCGCGCGCGACACGTTCGGAAGCGCCCTGGCCACGGCGCGCGATGCCGACGGCATCGAGCACTTCTATCTCCTCACCTGCGCGGGGTGCGCTCTTTCGCTCGGCGCATCCGTCGACGATCTCCTCGACGCGCTTGCGAAACGCGCGAGCCTGCTGTTCCCGCTCTCCGAGGAGGTCTGGGACGCGTCACGAGGTGAATGGGTCGCAAAACACGACTGGGGAATCGAGCTGACCTTCGTGTCACCGTCCTTCGACGGGCCCGCCACGTATCTGCGGGCCATTCACGCGGGCGAAGACGCGGACGGTCTGCTCGAGGCTGCGCTCGCGGGTGAACCGTTCGCGCTCGCGGTTCACTCCCTCCTCGCTGCGTTGTGCGGTGCGGGAGGCGACGCAATCCCTCCAGAAGCCCGGGCGGACGCGGTCGAGACGCTCGCCACGGTGACGAGGCGGCGCTTTGGAACGCTCCCGGGTGTACCCGAGGAGCTCTTCGGGTCGGAGCCATGGCGGAGCGCGACGGTGCGCGCGTGGGCCGAAGGCGCGCGGCGGGTGGCGATGCGCCCCGGGCCGTTCGCCGAGGAACACGCGCAGATCGAGGCGATGCCGCTCCGCGAGCCGATCCCCGACGACGCGCGACCGCCCCTCGAGGCGCCGCTCATGGACTACGAGTCGCTCCTCTCGCGTTGGCTCGTGGCCTGGGACGCACTGCCCCATTCCGCGCCGCTGCGACGGGTTCGGGAGCTCGCGGCCGCCTGTCCCCCATCCTTGCGCTTCGCGGTCATGCGACGGCTCGCGTGGGATCGTTGGTCGGAGGAGGCGCGTACGTATCCACTTTCGGAAGGCTGTAGGCAGCTCGTGGAGGCAGCAGTCCGCCTCAACCAGGTAGATCTGAGCGGGCCGCACCTGGAAGCAGCATGGCCTCTGGTTCTCGTCTATCTCGTCCACGCGACGCGGTTCGACTACCAGACGTCGAGCGCCGCACTCACGGCGCTCGACGGAATTCGTTCCGACGATCTCTCGAATGCCCTCGTCGGCCTGGCGGAGCACGGCCTCGAATGGCCGGTGACCGATGCGCGCTTGGTGAACGGCGCGTCGATCGACGACGCGACGCTCGAGCGGCTCCTCCCGACCTTGAAGAAGAAGGGCGTCCACGAGCGCATCGCCGCGCTGGTGTTCGGCCGAATGGACGACGATCGCGTCTACGCGCTCGCGCTCGCGTCGCTGAAGAAGTGGCCGCGCATCATTGCGCCGCTCCTGGTCGCGCGCCCCGGTGCACGAACCGAGGCGGCGCTCAGGGCGAACCTCCAGGCGCGAAAGCTCGACGTTCGCGAAGCCATCGCCAAGGCGCTTGCCGATCTGGGAGATGCCCGAGCCGCCGAGATCTACGAAGAAACGGCTCGCCGGATCGACGCGTCGATCTGACGCGCTCAGCACGCGTCTTCACGCGCGCGCAGTTTCGTGCTCGGATGCCACCATGGGTCTCCAAGAATGGTTCGGCCAAGAATGCATCGCCACCTTGAACGGTGAGCCACACGACGTGCTGGTCTTCGACTGGGCGACGCTCTCCGAGCGCGCAACGTTCTTGAACGACATCTTCGGCGACTGCGAGGTCCCTGGTGACTACGCGCGGTGGCTCGGCGGTACGCGCGACCAGGTCAAGTGGCAAGGACCCGAGGTCCCATTCGCGTTGGTCGCGGTCACCGATATCTTCGCTCCCGGCGAATGGTCATTTCCCAGTGGCCTGGAGATTCCGCCGGAGCTCGTCGCGGTATGGGTCACCGATCCGAGCATCGACGGCCCCGTGTACGCGATCGAGCTCTCCGGCTCCGCGGTGCCCCAGCCCGAGGCGGAACGAATCGCGGCGCGCTCGAGCTCGATTGCCTTCGTGAAGCGCACGTAGGCGCCCGGCCGTCATCGCGCGACCAGCTGGTCGCCGCTGCAGCTCCAGGTGCCGTCGCTCCCCTGCCCTTGCACGCCGCGGCCGTGGCACTCGAACTGCTTGCGATAGTTGTCGTCGTACACGGTGCGGGTGCCCTTGTCGGCCACCACCGAGAAGCGCACCGAGAAGGGTGCGTTCACCGCCGAGTGAATGGGCGCGAGGATGCGCCAGTGGGCTTCGCCGCGATTGGTCTCGGCATACTGCGTCGAGGCCTTCCCATCTTGCGTGTACACAGCACGCATATTCTCCACGCCCGCGCGCGCCACCACGTCGATGTCCAACGCGTCGCCTCGACCGAGATACTCCACGACGGATACGCCGGCGACCACCAGGTCCAGGCCCGGCCCGACGTCGCTGGCCCGGTAGTTGCGACCGTCGTTGTTGTCCCAGAACGTGCGACCGCCCTCGGTGTAGCGAACGGCGAGCTCGTTCGTGCGCAGGCCTGCGACGGACCACAGCTCGTGGCCGTTCTTCACGGAGAGCACCTTGGCCGCGGCGTCGACCCAACGGTTATCGCCGTTCTTGTAGTGCACCACCACCTCGCGACGCACCCCCGCGGCCGGCGTCTTGACGTCGATGACCGCTGCGGTTCCACCCGCGGCTTGCTGCGTGTAGCGAAACGCCACCGGCTTGGCGCTGGTGAGCGCGGCTGCTTCTCCCTCTTCCGACGTGTCGTCGGTGGGTGCAGTGCAGGCCATGGCCAAGAGAAGAAGGCCGAGAAGGGGCGAGACGGTCCGTTTCATGTTCGAGCTCCGATGAAGGTGAAGAAGTGCAGGCTTCAGGGCCCGCACGTGCCGGTGACGGCGACGGTGTCTTTGGTATCCAGCCACGGGCGCGGGTCGACGGGGGACACCGTGACCTTGCAGTTCTGGAAGCTCACGTTGCTGGCGTGTCGCAGGAAGAAGCCCCAACCGGGCCCGTGATAGGCGATGTTCTCGCCGCCGCCGGTGCCCGCGATGAACTTGGCGTCCGGGTACTGGTTGTAGAACTGTCCCGCGCGCCCCGGAACCGGCCCCTGGTACTCGGGAAAGTTGTCGTCGGTGAACGGCGCGGGGTTCGCGGGAATGCCTGAGCCCTTGAAGGCAATATCGATGTTGCGAAATGCGATGTTCGAGATACCGAACGTGGTGTCGGCGATCTTGGTGCCGGTGACGAGCGAGCCCCAGGCGTAGCGAAGATTCCGCCCGGTGATGTTCTCGAAGGCCAGCCCATCGATGCGTCCCACCCGCGTGGGATCGCGGTCGCGACTGCCCAGCAGGACGAAGAACGGGGTTCCGGTGTTGTCGACGGTGATGCGTCGGAACGTGACGTTGGAGACGAGCGCGCCGTCCACCGACTCCACGGCCATGGCGGCCGACTGCGCGTTGCGAATCGCCACGTCCTCCACCAGGATGTTCTCGAACGCGCCGACGCTGGCGGTCCCTAGCTTGACGCCGTTGGCGACGCCCGACTGGTTGGTCTGGCACCGGCGCACCACCACGTCGTGGAGCCCGCGAACGCTGCCGCTCTTCAGGCAAATGGAGTCGTCGCCGCTGGTCACGTTGCAGTCCTCGACGACCACGTCGCGGCCGTCCACCACGTCGATGCCGTCGTGGGTGGGACCGAGATCGGTGCTCACGGTGAGCTTGCGGATGGCCGCGTGCGTGACCTCCATCACCACCACCGCCCAGGTGGCCGCGTCCTTCACCGTGAGGTTCTGGACGGTCACGTCGGTGCCGCCGGCCACGAATACCGCCATGGGCCTCAGGGCCTCTTTGATCTTGTTGCCATTCCAGTCGGCAACGCCGCGCGCGTTGCCGGCGATGGTGCCCCCGCCTTCGATGCGCACGTGGGTGGCTCCCTCGGCGTACACCAGCGCGCGCTTGCAGTTGCCCAGCTGGGAGCTCTGGAAGGGCGGATTCTGATCGGGATAGTCCGCCGGGTTCTGGCTGCCCAGCAGCGTCGCCGTGGGCGCGATGTCGAGCACCAGGTTGCTCGCGAGCTTCACCGTGCCCGAGAGGAAGGTCCCGTCGTGGAGCTTCACCACGCCACCGCTGGCGCTCGCCGCGCACGCGTCGATGGCCGCCTGGATGGCGCGCGTATCCTTGGCCTTGCCGTCGCCCACGGCGCCGAAGGTCTTCACGTCGCACACCATGAGCGGGGCGCCGGCTTCGCCGCCGTCCACCGTCGCCGCCTCCGGCTCCGTCCCCGCGTCGATGGTGCGACAGCTCGGTCCGGTGCATCCTGCATCCGGTTCGGCAAAGCCCGTCCCCCCGTCTGCCGCGCAGGCGGCCATCGACAGGCCGGCCAGGAGCAGCAAAGCGTGGGGAAGGGTGCGTGCACGCATGCGCCAACTCAAGCACCGCCCCGGCCCCCGCGTTGTGGCGCGGCCGTCACCTTCTTCGGCGCCCTCGTCAGCTCTGCGCGAAGGCGCGTTCTGGGGTCAGTCCCCGTACGAGAGGCGCGGATACCACTTCGGATCGCGCCCCGCCGGGGTGAGATCGAGGATGTTCCACAGAGGTGCGATGTCCACGGCTCCCCGCGGATCTTCGCCGGGGTCGGCCATCTCCATCGTGGTCTCGCCCATCCAGTGGAGACGCACGTTCGTGCCCTTCTTGCGCAGCACCATGAGCACCGGGATCTCGGCGCGCTTCTCGACGTCGAAGCCGCCGATGGCCACGGAGAAGTCGTCGCCCACCGCCTGGTAGTAGGGAAGTTCACGCCAGCCGCGCTCGATGCCGAAGGCGACCATGCGCTCGACCTTCGACCGCGACACCACCGCGAGCGCGACCTGCTGCCGCAGATCGGCGGCATTTGCGGCGAGCGGCCCCAGGAGGTTGGTGCACATGGGGCATGACCGATTCCGCTCGGGCCCGTACATCCAGTGGTAGAGCACCAAGGTGTCGTGCCGACCGAACATCTGGGCGAGCCCGGTCTCGTTTCCGTTCATGCCGATGAACTTCCAGTCGCCGGACAGCTCTGGACCTTCGGGCAGCTCACGATTCTGTCGCGCGAGGCGTCCGAGATGACGCCGCACCTCGAGCTCCTCCGCGAGGAGCGCCTGTCGGGCCTTTGCGTATGCCGCGCTCTCGCTCGAGAAACGTGGTTTGCGCTTCGCTGCCAGCTCGTCGGCCGGTGTGAGCTTGGCGGTCATGGCTATTGGCCTTTCCGCGCCGCTTCGATGCGAGCGACGTCGATCTTCTTCATGGGCATCATCGCTTCGAACGCGCGCTTCGCCTCGGCTCCGCCGGCAGCCATCGCTTCCGTGAGGACGCGCGGGGTGATCTGCCACGAGACTCCCCAGCGATCCTTGCACCACCCGCACTGGCTCTCCTGGCCGCCATTGCCGACGATGGCGTTCCAGTATCGGTCGGTCTCTTCCTGATCTTCGGTGGCGATCTGAAACGAGAATGCCTCGCTTTGTCGGAAGTAGGGCCCACCGTTGATGGCCATGCACGGGATGCCGACGACCGTGAACTCGACGGTCAGTACATCGCCGCCTTTGCCGCCGGGATAGTCGCCCGGCGCCTTGCGAACGGCGGTGACCTCACTGTTCGGGAATGTCGCGGCATAGAAGCGCGCGGCCGCTTCGGCGTCCTTGTCGAACCACAGGCAGATGGTATTTTTGTGGGGCATCTTCGTGTTCCTCCGTGCGGCGACTTTACCGCACGCACGTCGGACACAGTGCGATCTTCATGCCGCCTCTCCGTGTCCAAAAGGGTCGAAGAAGCAACGCGTCATCCCGAACGAAGCGAGGGACCCCCTCTGCGGGCGCTCGCGGGTCGATGCGTTCCGGCGCCGTAACAACGACCTGAAGTGAACGATTTCCAAAAACTTCCCGAGCAACATGACAGAATATGTCAGCGACGGAGAGCCCAGTGACGTTGATCGCACGAGTGAATGGCAACAAGGAGATCTCGACCCTGCGGATCGAACCGACGGACGGGTGCTTCTTCTTGCTTCAGTACGATGCTTCGGGGGCTTGCGTGGCAGACACTTGGCACGCGACTATCGCGGAAGCCCAGCGCCAGGCGGCATTCGTGTTTTCCGTTGCCCCCGAACAATGGAGCACGGATCCAGCCTCGCTTGGCGGGTAGTAGCGCCATGAACATCGAACGGCTCCTCGCCATCTCTTCAGAGCCCAAGGCCGGTCCGCCGCGTACCTGGCCCAGCACGGTGCCTCCAGAGCTCGTCACGTTGCTCGGCGAGCGTAACGGATTCTACGCGTTCGCTTCCGCGCTCCACGTGCGCGCGTTGGACGATGTGCCCGGTCGCGGCGATGGGCTCGTCACCTGGAACGCGCCGACGCGGTGGATCGACAGCTACGAAGACCCGGCGCTCGCGGAGCGTTGGTTCTTCGGCGAGGACGTCTTCGGTGATCAGTTCTGCCTCCACCGAGGCAGGGTCGAGCGCATGGAGGCGGAGACCGGTCGGTTCTCCGAAGCGGCGAGCTCCCTCGACGCGTGGGCCAAGCTCGTGCTCGACGAGCTCGAAGCCGAGACCGGGTACGAGGCGGCCCGCGAATGGCAGGCGCAGCATGGGCCGCTCGCCGAGGGGTTTCGCCTGGTACCCCGAAAGCCGTTCGTCATCGGCGGCACATCCGACGTCGCCAACCTCGTCGCGAAGGACGAGGTAGCTGCCATGCGCATGCGAGGCAGCTTCGCAGCGCAGCTTCGAAACCTTCCGGACGGCAAGAAGGTCCGGATCCGGCCCGCGCGCTAGCATTTCAGCCCGGGCGACGGTTGCCGGGGGGCACCCTTTCGCTGTTGGTCCAGCCCGACTTGGTGTGCGCGGTCGGCCTCCAGCCCTCCTCGTTGGAGAACGACTCGTAAGAGACCGGCGTGCGGACGTCGAGCTCCTCACCGGTCTTGAGCTCGTAGGCCTTGGCCCCCAGGTACAAGATGGACTCGAACTCGCACGCTTGCGGCATCGTCGTGGGATCCTTCACGGCGTTCTCGTAGGCTTCGCGCCCGTTCACCAGCATCACGCAGCGCGTGTAGAGAGAATCGTCGGCGGAGATGTACTGGTCGCCGTCGTCCGGGTCGACCTCGCCCTTGTAGACCGCCCGCGCGTGCTCGCGGGTGTCGAGCGCGAAGAGCTTCTCCGCCATCAGGATCTCGAACTGCTCGATGTCGCTCTTCGACATCTGCGAAAGCACCTTCACCGCGGGAGCGAGCACCTTGTCGTCGTCGCCCTGCTTCTTCCAGTTCAGGCGCGAGAGGATGTCCCAGAAGGCTTCTTCGTCCATCTTGGCGGGCGGCGGCGCAGCGGCGACGCGGGCGATGGGCTTCTTGGGCGCCGTGCGGGCCTCGACCTCGTCGACCTCCACGTATCCCTTCCCGACCTTCTCCGAGATGAGCTTGCCCATGGCCGCCTGCGCGAGCTCGGACGTGCCCAGCGCCTTGGCGGTGGTCTTCCCGTCGGTCCCGATGCGGCCGTACCGGGTGTGGAGCTCGTTGCCAGCGGTCCAGACCTGCCAGAACTTGTTGGAAGTTTCGTCGACGAGGTGGAAGGTTCGCTTACCCATGCTTCGGCTCCAGAGTACGCCACCGTTCGCGCCCCGTGCGCTCGCGATAGCGCACTGGAATCGTTTCGCATTTCAATCGAGGCTGGGAAAGGTGGACGGCGGGCGAACGTAGAGTAGTCCACGGTCGCGCTTCGCGCCCGCAGCTCGAACGAAGGGATGCCTCGGATGCGTGTTGTGCTCGATATCGGTCAGACGGTCGCCATGTCACTGGTGTTCGTCGGAACCCGGCAACGCCTGCTCGGCGATCTGGACGCGCCCGAGCGCTGGAACGATCTGTTCGAGAACGACGTGTGGGAAGACCGTAGGGTGGGCGTCGCCGCGCAGATGCTCGGGGTGGTGGTCGACGCGAAGTTCGCGCGCGTCACCGTCGAGGTCGCCGAGCAGCGCCCCTCGCACGTCGCCGCCGGATCCGAATGGGTGGTCGAGGCGCCGCTGGAGCTGGGCGCCTCCCCGGTGCTGGTGGATGGCTACCGCGGTGATTCGTGGCCCCTGGACGTAGCTGCCGGCACCTACATCGCGCGCGTCACCAAGCTCTCCGCGGCCCACGTGCTGGTCCAGCTCTTCCCCGGAGAGCGCGACGGCATTGCGGTTCTCGAGAGCGAGTCCGAAGGACCGAACGCAACGTCGCTCCCGGCTCTCCCCCAGAAGGCAGCCGATCTCGAGAAGATCGTGCGCGACGAGAACGCCACTCTGGGCGCGCGCTTCGGTGCAGTTCTGGCGCTACGAAAGAGCAGCCCCAAACGCGTGGCCGCCATCGACGAGGCCTTCGGAGAGATCGATGACCGCAGCGAGAATCTGCAGACCCTCATCGGACTGATGGTGGACTCCGAAGAGGAGGAGGAAGAAGAGGAAGAAGACGGCGACGAAGAGCAAGAGGAAGAAGACGACGGCGACGAAGAGGAAGAAGAAGAAGACGACGAGGAGGAAGAAGAAGAGCAGGAGGACGACCGCCTGACGCCTGCGCTGCTCGCGTCCCTCGATCTCTCGAAAACCGACGCCATCGCCGCCAAACGGGGGGACATCGCCATCGATCGGCCGCTCATGGGTGGTTTCCTCGACTGCAACGAGGTCCGCGCAGCGAACTACCCCAGCGAGCCCACCTTCCTGAAGCTCGTCGCCACCAGCTGGGGCTGCTTTCCGGAAGGCACCAAGCTCGGACCTTTGGCCGAGCGTCTCGACGATCTATTGGCGGCGCACGCGCTCGCCACCTCCGTCACCAAAGCGCTCCGGCACGCGTACTGCTCCACCGATACCGATTGGCCCTACGTGCCCTTCGTCGCCCCGGTGGCCGACACCTCGGAGGCGGCGCTCCGGGCCGCGCTCTCGCTGGGACCCGACGAGAAGCTCCTGGTGGAGCGCCCGGTGGCGAGCCGCCAAGGCCGCCGCATCAGCGACAACCTTTTCTACGCGCACTCCGAGGACGTGCGGAAGAGCCCCAAGGAGTACCACGAGAAGCACGCGCTCTCGGCGTACGCCAAGGCCGATGCGCTCCTCCGCGCCGCCTCACCCCAGGTCGCCTTCGTCCGCTTCGAGGAATCGCAGCTCTATGGCACCACGCCGCTCTTCATCGTCGCCTGGCTCCCCGGCTACCTCGCGGGCGTTGCCACCTTCGGCGCCTGGACCTGAGCCCGCGCTTCGTGTCACCGGCGCCCCATCGGTGCCACGTCCGTGCAACGCGATGCGCCATAGGCGCCGCACGGGTTGCGTCGGCGCCGGTTTCGTGGAAAAGGTGCACGATTGCGGCGCTGTAGTCCAGCGCCCAACTTGCCCAGCGAGTGTGTCGATGTCCCGTGTAGCGGTCCTTGGTTGCCTGATTGGTCTCTCGGCTGCTTCCGGCTGGGCTTGCTCTTCCAGCGGCGGCGGCGCCACGCAGCCACTGCCGGGCGCCGACGGCGGCACGCCCGACGCCGAGATCACCGCCGATGCGGGCCCCGCCTGCACCGGGACCTCGGCCGAGTGCGCGAGCGCCTGGGAGCAGCGGGCTTCGGAGCGCTTCGACGCGGTGGTGAGCACCCCCGCCGATCTCGCGGCCTTCGCCAAGGCGATGCCCAAGGGCGGCGATCTCCACAACCACCTGAGCGGCGCGGTGTACGCCGAGACCTACCTCGACTGGGGCAAGGCCGACGGCGACTGCGTCAACAGCACCACCTTCGCCGCCGTGTACGGGAACCAGTGCTCCGCCGCCACGCAACCGGCGCCCACCTCGGGCGCGTTCTTCGATCAGATCCTCAAGGCCTGGAGCATGAAGGACTTCGTGCCCGGCGCCGAGACGGGGCACGATCACTTCTTCGCCACCTTCGGGAAGTACGGCGCCATCGCCGGCGCCCATCGCGACGACAGCATCGCCGACGTGCTGAACCGCGCGGCCGACGAGAACCAGCTCTACGTCGAGACCATGTTCAACCTCGGCAAGAACGTGGGCACCCTCGCCGCGTCGGTGTTCTCCGGCAGCGTCACCGCCGACGCCCTGCCCGGCTTCTACGACACCCTCACCACCAACGCCGGCTTCAATGCGCAGGTCGACGCCGACGTAGCCGCGGTGAATTCTGCGGGCGCCGCCTACAAGAACGTCCTCGGGTGCAACGGCGGGAGCCCGGCGCCCGGCTGCAAGGTGGGCGTACGCTTCGTGGCCCAGGTTTCGCGCACCGGCGCCAACGACACCATCTTCGGGCAGCTGGTGAGCGCCTATGAAATGGCCGCCAAGACCGGGCAAATCGTGGCCGTGAACCTCTCGTCGCCGGAAGACGACACCACCTCGCTCCGGAACTACGATCTGCACATGGCGATGCTCGACTTCCTGTACGCCAAGTACACGGTCACCAAGAAGAGCCCGCTCCACGTCACGCTCCACGCCGGAGAGCTCACCCCGCAGTTCTTGCCAGCCGCGTACGCCGACGCCAACACCTACCACGTGCGCCACGCCATCGACGCCGGCCATGCCGAGCGTATCGGCCACGGCATCGACGTGCTGAGCGAGACCGACGCGCCCACGCTCCTCGCCGACATGCACGCGCGGAACGTGCTGGTCGAGGTGTGTCTCAGCAGCAACGCGCAGATCCTCGAGATCGCCGGCGCCAAGCACCCGCTCGCCGAGTACCTGAAGGCCGGCGTTCCGGTGGCCCTGGCCACCGACGATCAGGGCGTGTCGCGCTCGAGCCTCGCCGGCGAGTACGTGCGCGCGGCGATGGACCAGAAGCTCGGCTACCGCCAGCTCAAGACCATGGCGCGCAACAGCCTCGAGCACGCGTTCCTCCCGGGCGACAGCCTCTGGACCGCGGTCGCCGAAGGCAAGCCGGTGGCCGATTGCGCCGCCGACGCCAAGAGCGCGGTGGGCGACACGCCGAGCGAGGCCTGCAAGACCTTCCTCGGCAAGAGCGAGCGCGCCACCATGCAGTGGGAGCTCGAGCACCGCTTCCTCGACTTCGAGAGCAAGCAGTAACCTCCGCGAGCGACCGTGCGACCTTCTCTGCGCGGCGGCTGGCCGTTCCTCGCCGCTGCGCTCTTGCTGGGCACGCTCGCCGCCCTTTTTCACGAGCCCTGGCGCGACGAGGCGCAAACAGTGCTGGTGGGGCGACTGCCGCTCGGCGAGATGCTCCGCGTGGCGCGCATCGAAGGCGTGCCGCCGGGGATCTTCCTCCTCATGAAGGTCCTGGACTACGTGTTCGGCAACGTGAGCCTGGCGGTGCTCGCAGGCGCCGGGTACGCGGTCCTGTTGCGCGGCATCTTCCGGCTCGCGCGCGAGCTTACGAACGTTCGCGCGGCGTGGATCACCACCGGACTCCTGGCGCTCTCGTACCCGTGTCTCTTCGAGGGCGGCATCGTCGCGCGACAGTACGGCCTGGCGCACGGCCTCGCCCTCTCCGGTTGGGCTGCATCGCTCGCCTACGCGCGGGCCCGCCGTGGGCACCTCGCCCCGCTCGTCTTCGCAAGCGCCGCCTGCGGCGTGCTCAACCTCCATGCCTCGTTGCTGGTGGCCTCGGCTATCGCGGTCGCTGTCGGTGTGCGCGCAGTGCGGGTTCGTTCGTTCGCGCCGCTGGCGCACGGTCTCGCCTGCGCCCCCGGGCCGCTCCTGGCGCTCGCCTTCGCGCTGCCGCACGCGGAGCGTTCGCTGCACATGAACGAGAGCGCCGCGCTCCTCGACGTTCGCTTCGTCTCGGTGGCGCGGGTGTGGCGCCGCGCGTTCTTTCAGGCCGAGGGCACGTGGATGCTTCCGGAGTGGCCCTCGGCGTCCCTGGTGGATCGGCTGGAGCTCCCGACGTTCGCGGGCATGGCGGTGCTGGTGCTCGTCGTCCTTTGGCGACGCGACCGCAAAGCCCGGGTGTTCGGCCTCGGCTGGGCGCTGGCCTCGGCGGCCCTCACCTACACCTTCGTCACCCGGACTGGTGCACATTACAGGCATCTGATCTTCATCGCGCTGCCGGCAGCTGCGGCGCTCGTGGCCGTCGCCGTGCAGCTCGCGCGAACCCGACCGTGGCTCGGGGTCCCGGCGCTGGCGCTGCTCTCCCCTTGGATCCTACTGCTCAATGGCCTGGGTCTCGGCACGCTCGCCGAAGACCTGCAGAAGCCGTTCGCCTCGGCCCGGAGCCAGGCCACGGTGTTTCCCCCGGGCGCGCAGCTGGTGGCCTCCACCGGCGCCCCCATCGCGATTCTCTACTACCGGCCGGACGTGGTGTTTCGCGCGGCCACCAACGAGGGTCGCCCGATGCGTCACCTCCTGCCGGATCGCAGCTTCTTCACGCAAGTGGAGAGCACCACGCTCGCGAAGCAGGCCTGCGGCGACACCCGGCTCGGACGCATCTGGACCAGCGATCTCTACGTGTACCAGGAGTGCGCCACCGGTCTCATCGCCGGCCAAGGCCGCGTCGAAGCGTGGACCTGGTACGTCCTCGACTGCGGTTGCGTGACCGGGCGGTAGCAAACAACGCCGCTTTGACGTAGGCTCCCCTCATGGGGAGAGCAACGTTGCCGGGGCTACTGGGGTGGGTGCTCGCGTGCGGCGCATGCGCAGCGGCGGGCGCTGGCAGTGGCGGCGGTACCGACGCGGGAACCGCGATGGACGCCGGCGACGCCGGATCGACCGACGCCACGGCGCTCGTCGACGCCCGGGCACACCAGGAGCTGGTCGATCGCTGCGCGATGCTGGATCCCGCTCGATGCCCCGCGCCGTACAAGGTGCCGGGTGACGCATGCGACGCGGGGCCTCTCGCGTTCTCTCGGCTCGACGATCCACCCGCCGATTGGACGCTCGAGGCGGACGGCTTTCACTCGCCGGCGGGGCCGATGAACTGCACCACTGCCTACCGCAAAGACGTATGCGCGCCCCTCACCTACGAGCCCGCGCTGTGCAATCCGTTCGTGGGTGCCCCGTGTCCGCCGGGCGGCTGCGCGCAGGATCCGTGGGTGTACCCACCCGACACACGCGCAGCTGTCGCGCTGTCGGAGACAGAGCGCTGCGCGGCCACGGGCCAGGGTCTCTTTTGCGGACCGTCGGGCGCAGCAACGCTCGTGGTCCCCGGCAGCTTCCGGCTCGTTCAGGCACTCGACCGTGGCGCGCTCATAGCCCTGGGCGACGGCGGGCTCGCGTATCACGTCGACAAGACCAAGCGCGTCACGCGACTCTCCGCGGGTACCGGAGACTTCGTAGGCTCCACCGGGAACGGCTACGCTTGGGCGGCGATGACCCGCGACGGGCAATTGGTCATCGGCGAAGGCGCAGACGCAGCTGCATGCGCGCTGGCGGAGCACGTTGCCTTCCTCGAAACGCTGTACAGAACCATGTATTTTGCAACCAAGGAGGGCACCGTGGCGCGCATTCTCTCACCCGAATGCACCCACCTGCCGGAGCCCATCCAGGGGCTCTCGGCGCAGTACTGCGGCATCGCTGCCGGCCCCATCGTGTACGGCGTATCCCACGCATACTTCCCTCGGGCGGGTTGCGCCTACGACTGACGGGGGCAGGCTCGCGCCTCCGGAGCGACGGGAGCGTGGACGATTTCGTGACGGATGGCGGCGCGCGGCGTCAATAGTCCCCATGCGCCTACCGTTTTCTGCCGCGATCCCCGCGCTCGTCCTCGTTTCATTCGCCTGCAAGACCACGTCCGAATCGCCCGAGGCCGGTGCTGCGCCCGCGCAGCCGACCCTGCGCTCCGCCTCCGCGCCCTCCTCCGCCGCACCGGTGGTTCCCGTTCCGGCCGCGTTTGCCGGCCCCCTCACGGTGGATCGCGTCGCATCGGCGCAGGGCGTGATCCAGGGGATGAAGCCCTACGGCGAGTCCTACGGAAAACTGGTGAGCCTGCTGGGCCCGCCCACCAAGACGGTTTCCAAGAACCACGCCCTGGTCGGCAAGAAGCAGGATCAGTACCAGTGGGCCGCGAGCGACGGCCACGCCTGCGCCGTGTACTTCGCCATCCAGATCCCCGACGTGCTGGGCGGCCCCGGCATGCTCACCGAGGACAGCGGCAGCAAGAAGGTGGAGATGCCGGCCAAGGTCACCTCCGACGACTTCAGCGAAAAGAACCAGCTCTCCCGGGAATGGGACAAGTACGCCGAGTGCCTGACCATCCTGGGCCAGAAGCCCGGGCTCCCCCCGGACGATCCCAAGGGCCAGGGCCCCAAGGCCACCATCACCAAACCCGAGCTCGCCGCCGGCCTCGCTGCAGCACCGAGCAAGTGGATCGGCAAGAAGGTCACCGTCACCGGCACCTACGAGGGCATCTCCATGGGCCAGAGCATGATGATCGGCATGCTCGGCGATCCCGATCCGAAGAAGGTGCTCCTCTGCAAGGTGCCCAAGGGCGCGAACCCACCCGAGCAAAAGGGCGCGAAGGCGAAGATCACCGTCACCGGCACGGTCAACGATCCACGCTCCTGGGGCGAAGAGAACGCCGACCTCTTCGACTGCAAACCCACTCCGTAGCGGATCAGTGCGCGCGGCAGCCGGCCGGCGTACACGACGGAGGCCAGAACTTCTCCTGACACTCGGGGGCCTTGCAGCGGCAGTCGTCGGCGCGCACGGCGCCGCCCCACTCGAAGTGCCACGCCTCGTAGTTGAGCCGTTGGGCGCCCACCACGTCGTTGGTGAGCGCCTCGTCGAGAAGCTTCGAGGCAGTCTTGAAGTCCACGCGGGAGGAGGTCTTCGCGTCGGCGGTGCAGGCGTTGCTCGGCGTCGCCACCTTGCCAGCCTGGTCCACCAGCACCAGATCGCACGCCTTGCCACTGCTGTGGGGCGTGGCGCCGGGCCAAGCGAGCTTCAGGTCCTGGGGATTCTTATCCTTCATGATGAAGTAGCATTCGACCTTGCTGTCGTAGACGCCGTCGCGCCAGCAGTTGTTGACCTGGATCGAATAGTTGTACTTTGCACGGTCAGGCGAGGTCGCCAACCATCCGTCGAGGCGCTTCAGGCCGTCGACCACTTCCTGCGTGGCCTTGGCGCCCGCCGCGACCTTCACGTACTTGAGGTTCGGCAACGCCTTGGCGATGGACATGAGTTGCGACGAGTCTCCAGCGATGAGCCCCTCGCCGGAGGTGGGAACGCGCGGGCAGTTGGCGCCGCCCGAAGGCAGGATGTCGCACGCCGCGGAGCAGAAGGCCTTGCACTCGGCCATCGAGTTTCCACAGCTCACGCCGAACATGTTGCGCTTGGTGAACACCGCGGCGCCACGCCCGGAAGCACCGGCCGGACTTTGCGCCGTGGCCTCGCGTTGCCCGAACAAGATTGCGCCGAAGGACGCGGCCACCATCGCCACCATCACATGCTTGCGGATCGACATGAACGTCGGAGTTGCAAGCCCGTGGCCACGCGCCATCGCGTGCAAGCCTCGGAAACTCCAGGGGGACGCGCTGCTGCGCGCGGGTCACGCCCGGGGCGCGCCCACCGAGCTGCCCTGCGACCTCTTCAGTTACACGGTGCGCCGCCGCACACGGCGACGCCGCTGGCGCGGAACGACGTGGGGTCCGACTGGGTGGGGCGCACGGCAAAGTAGGTACCCACGCCGCCCGCCGCCAGCACCGCGGCACCGACCACCCAGAACCACGGACTGGCGAGAACGCTTTTGTCGCTCTTCCGCGCGCTCGCGGCGTCGGCGGTGGCAATGGCGGTCTTCGGCGACTCGGGATTGCCATCTTCGAAGACGACGCTGTCCTTCGCGTCGAAGACCTGAACATAGAAGTCGAGGCGGGTGGCCCCGGCCGGCGGCGCGGAGACGTCGACCTGCGTGTCGCCCAGGCGTGCTGGCGTCACCTGGTATTCCCGAGCCGGCGCCCACCGGTACCCCATGGCCACGCGCACCGCAATCTCGCTGGGGTCACGGGTCTGAACGCGAATCGCGCCGAGCGCCCCCACGTGCAGCGAAGCGGTGGTCTCGACGCCGGGTCGCTTCGACTGGGCCTTCCAGTAGCCCCGCGCCTCGGCGAACGGCTCCTGAAACTTGGGGCCCAACTTGGTGTCGACCTTGAAGTCCGGATCGTACGCCAGCAGCAAAGTGTACGCGTCGCGCGCAGCTTCCGGCTTGTCGAGCGCAGCGTTCGATAGGGCGATGATGCGCACGGTGCGCTGAAGCTGCTCGTGGGTCAGCCCCCCTTGGTCGCGGAGACGCTCGGCCTGCTGCCGCGCCTGCACGTAGTCGAGTGCAGTGTACGCCTTCTCGGCGGCCGCGATCTCGGCTTGCGCCCGGGGGTTGCTCGCGGCGTGGCCGATGCCGGCCACGAGGAGCGTCGTCGAGAGAAGGAGCGTGATAGCGAGACTTCGGAACATGCGGGCACGGCCTCTGATTAGAATGCCAAACGACGGGAGACGAGCTCACCACTTTTGATCGTCACCGTGGTCGTCTGGTGAACGTTCTCTGCGGGGTTGTCGAGCGAGATGACGTGAGTACCGGGCGACAGCGAAGCCCGAACCACCGGCGTGTTGCCGATCACGCGCCCTCCCTCGGTGACACGCGTCCACGGGTAGGTGTCGATGGTGAGAAAGCCAGGCTCGCGCGGCGGCGCGGCCGAGGGCTCGGGCTTGACGTCGGCCACCGAGGTGGCGGCCGCGGGGGCGGGGGG
>JABFRG010001167.1 GCA_013141295.1 Polyangiaceae bacterium | reverse complement strand
CGGCAAGATGGGCGCGGTCCTCGACGCGATGGCCGACGGCGGCAAGCGTCGCGTCGAGGTGGTCTTCTGCGACGCTTCCGACGAGGCGATTCTCCGGCGCTTCAGCGAGACCCGCCGCCCCCACGCGCTGGCCTCGGAGGGAACCGGCGCCTTCGCGGTGCTCGACGGCGTACGGCTCGAGCGCGAACGCCTCTCGCCCCTTCGTGCGCGCGCGACGCGGGTCATCGACACCACGCACCTCTCGGTGCACGAGCTGCGGCGCAACGTGTTCGCCTACTTCGGACCGGCCTCCGGCAACGAGAAGCGCATGGTCCTGCGCTTCGAGTCCTTCGGCTTCAAGTACGGCACCCCGGTGGACGCCGATCTGGTGCTCGACGTGCGCTTCCTCGAGAACCCCTACTTCGTGCCCGACCTGCGCAGGCTCCCGGGCACCGACCCGCGGGTGAAGAGCTTCGTCATGAACCTCGCCGAGACCACCGAGTTCCTCCAGAAGACCGAGGACCTCTTGCGGTTCGTGGTGCCCAAGTACGAGCGCGAGGGCAAGAGCTACCTCACGGTGGCCATCGGTTGCACCGGAGGCCGTCACCGTTCCGTGGTGGTCACCGAGGAGCTGGCCACGCGTCTGGGCGGCGCCATCGTGCATCGCGACGTGGGCCGGGAGTCGAGCACCGAGTCGGCCGGGAGCACCGGTCGCCACAACGCCGTCGAGGAGCTGACGATGCAGCTCTCGCCGCTACCCGCCGCGGTAGACTCGCGACGCGGAGGAGGATGACATGCCGGAAAGTGGCGCCGCTCAGGCGACCTTCGAGATCGTGAACGAGCTGGGTCTCCACGCCCGCGCGGCGACCAAGCTCGTACAACTCGCGTCCAAGTATCCCTGCGAGGTGGAGATCGAGAACAACGGCCAGAAGGCCAACGCCAAGAGCGTGATGGGCGTGCTGCTCCTGTGCGGCGGCAAGGGCAGCCGCGTGGAGCTGCGGGCCAAGGGCGAGCGCGCCGAAGAGTGCGTCGCCGCCATCGGGACCCTCATCGCCAGTCGCTTCGGAGAGCCGAGCTGATGCCGAGCTCCCGGCCGCCTCGCCCGCCCACCGTGATCCAGGGCATCGCCGGATCACCGGGCGTCGCCGTGGGGCCGGTGGTGGTGCTGGGCGATCTCCGCGCCACCTTCTCGCATCGACAGATCAAGGGCGACGAGGTGGAGGCGGAGCTGGCCCGGGTGGCGCTGGCGGTGGAGATCGCCAAGGCGAGCCTGGTCGAGGTCGGCGAGCGGGTTGCCCAGGGTCCGCTCGGTGAATCGCGCGCCATCCTCGACGCCTACCTGGCGATGCTCGGCGATCCGTTCCTGCACGAGAAGGTGGAGCGCCTGATCCGCAAAGACCGCCTCTGCGCCGAGTGGGCGGTGGTCTCCGCCTCCGACGAGGTCACGCGCCTCTTCGGCAGCGGTCACAACGAGGACGCGTACATCCAGGAGCGGAAGCACGACGTGGTGTTCGTGTGCGATCGCCTGGTGCGGGCCCTGGCCGGCACCGAGCCCACGCTGTCGCTCACGGAGCCGGCGGTGGTGGTGGCGCGCGACGTCTCCCCCGCCGACACCGCGGCCATGGGAGAGATGCCGGTCCTCGCCTTCGTCACCGAGCGGGGCTCGCGCACCAGTCACACCGCCATCATGGCGCGCGCGCTCGAGATCCCCGCCGTGGTCGGTGTAGAATCCCCGCTTCTCGGCGAGCTGCGCACCGGCGACCAGGTGGTGGTCGACGGCTTCCGCGGCGTCATCGTCGTCAACCCGACGCCGCTCATCATCGAGGACGCTCTGGCCCGCGCCAAGCGCCACAGCGCGTTCTCGCAGGGCCTGCGCGGAGGCGGTCGCGATCGCCCCACCATGACCGCCTGCGGCGAGCTGGTGCGCATCGACGCGAACATCGAGCTGCCGGAAGAAGTCTCCGTCGCCATCGAAGCCGGCGCCCAGGGCATCGGGCTCTACCGCACCGAGTTCCTGTACGTGAACCGCAACGTGCCGCCCACCGAAGAAGAGCAGTACGCGGTGTTCCAGCGGGTGGTGGAGCAAATGGATGGCCGCCCGGTCACGCTCCGCACCTTCGACGTGGGCGGCGACAAATTCGCCAGCGCCTTCGCCCTCCCGCCGGAGATGAATCCGGCGTTGGGCCTCCGCGCGGTGCGCCTCGCGCTGCGGGTGCCCGACGTGTTTCTCGCGCACCTCAAGGCCATGGTGCGGGCGGCGGCGCACGGCGACGTGCGCATCATGATCCCCATGGTCACCTCGCTGGAAGAGGTGCGGCAGGTGAAGCGCCTGCTGCTCCAGGCCGAGAGCGAGCTCGGGTACCAGGGCCCCCGCATTCGGGTCGGCATGATGGTCGAGGTCCCGGCAGCGGCGGTGATCGCCGACGTGTTCGCGCGCGAGGTGGACTTCTTCAGCATCGGCACCAACGATCTCGTGCAGTATGCACTGGCCGTGGACCGCACCAGCCGCAAGCTGGCGACCCTTGCCTCGCCCTTCGACCCCGCGATCGTCCGCCTCATCGACAACGTGGTGCGGGCCGGCGCCGCCCGGAACATCCCGGTGGCGCTCTGCGGAGCCATGGCCCAGGACCCGCTGGGGGCGGTGCTCCTGGTGGGCCTCGGGCTACGTTGCCTCTCCATGGGCGCGGGCGCGGTCCCGGAGATCAAGGAGACGCTCTCCCGGGTCACCGTCGCCGAGTGCGAGCGGCTGGCCCAGGGTGCGCTCGAGGCAGACACCGCCGAAGCGGTCGAAGAGCTACTGGCCGGCGAGCTGGCGGGCCGCCTCCTCGACATCCTCACCGGCAGCGTCGAGTAGCCCAGCCGAGCGGCGAACGCCGCTTCGCACCTGGCCCCCGGCTTTTCGCCGCTTCGCCCGCGAACCGGTGACGCCGGTGTGTCGGAACGCGCACCCCGCAAATGGCGCAGCGCGACGTTAAGCGCTGCCGGTGTCGATCCCCGCCGGTGTCGATTGAAATCGGGTTGTGATCAAACTAGGGTCCCGGCCCGCCCGGCATGAAGAACTTTCTTCTCGCGTCTGCGTTCGTGTTGGCTTGTGGCATGGCGTCGTGCAGCTCGAACGAGTCGCCGATCGCCTCGGCGTGCCCGCCGAACACGCCATGCAGCGTTCGCCTGACGATCCTCCACACCTCCGATATCCACTCGCGCCTGCTCTCGTTCGACCAGGTGATCACCCAGGTCGACTCCGACCTCGGGCTCGGGTCGCTCAACTCCGTGGCCAACGTCGGGGGCGTCGCCCGCATGGCGTACATCCTCGGCCGCGAGCGCGCGCGCTCCGACCGCGCCTTGCACCTCGACTCCGGCGACTGCTTCCAGGGCGCGCCGATCTTCAACTTCTTCGCGGGTGAGCCCGAGGTGCGGGCGCTCTCGGCCATGGGCACCGATGCGGCGGTCATCGGCAACCACGAGTTCGATCGCGGCCCCACCAACGTCGCCATCCAGATGCAGAAGTGGGCGAATTTCCCCGTGCTCGCCGCGAACTACAAGTGGGAGGACGTCTCGCTCCCCAACTACGCGCAGCTCGCCACCGTGGCTCGCCCCTTCACCGTGTTCAACCAGGAGGGCCTCAAGGTCGCCGTCATCGGCATGGCGAACCTGTCGAGCCTCTCCTCGGTCTACGACCAGCCCAACAAGCTCAGCATCACGCCCCTCAACACCGTCGACGTGGCGCAGTTCTACGTGGACTTGCTGCGGCCGTACGTGGACGTGGTGATCATGCTCACCCACCTGGGTCTCGACGTCGACCAGCGCATGGTGCGCGGCACCACCGGCATCGATCTGGTGCTCGGCGGCCACAACCACGTGGTCATCAATCCGCCGCAGGAGCTCCGCGACTGCAGCGCCGACCCGCAGAATCCGGGCTTCATCTGGGCCGCCGACCCCAACAACCGCCCGGACCCGGGCGGGTCCCCGCCGGACGATCCGGAACCGGAGCTCAAGGGCCCGGCCGGGAAGTTCGATCCGCAGTTCCATCCGTGGCAGTTCAAGCGCCCGTGCACGCCGCGCAAGGTCACCATCGCGCACTCGGGCTCGTTCTCGAAGTACGTGGGCCGGCTCGACCTCATTCTCTCCAACGATCCCAAGGATGCGACCCCCACCGGGGCGGAGAAGGACTACGACGCGCTCAACAAGTTCGAGATCATCTCGAGCCGCTACACTGCCTTCCCCATCGACGCCTCGGTACCGGAAGATCCGGTCGTGCAGGAGATGCTCCTCCCCTACCGCCGGGGCCTCGACATCGTCGCCGACCTCAACATCCTTGCCGGCTACAGCCCGGACGGCGCGCGACGCATCTCCAGCACCGGCGGTGACTCGCCGCTGGGCAACATCGTCGCCACCGGCATGTGGCTGCGAAACGGCATCCAGACCGACTTCTCGCTCACCAACTCCACGGGTATCCGCGCCGACCTCTTGCCGGGCGTCATCACCACGGAGCAGATGTACAACATCTTCCCGTTCGACAACTCCATCTCCAAGATGCAGCTGTCGGGGCTCGAGGTGCAGCAGCTGTTCGACTACGTGGCCCGTCGCTCCGCCAGCCGTGGGTGTACGTCGCAGATCCAGATCGCCGGCGCCCGGGTTCGCATGAACTGCGCGGGCTGCACCCGCGAGAACGCCAAGGGCCCGTGCATGCGCGACGAGGACTGCCGATTCGGCGGCACCGGCTCGTGCGTGTTCGCCGAGGGCGCCAACGTGGGCCAATGCACCCTCAGCGCCTGCGCCGACCAGGTGTACATCGGCAGCGGCAACAAGCAGTGCGGAAGCGACACCGACTGCGCCGACAACGGCGTGGTGAACCCTGGCTCGTGCGACCCCAACACCAAGCGCTGCCAGGCGCTCATCAACGACACCAACCGCTACGAGCTCGCCACCAGCAACTACCTGGCCGGCGGCGGCTCCGGCTTCCGCGTCCTCCAGCGCAACACCACGCAGTTCGACACCAAGATCCAGCAGCGTGACGCGCTCATCGACTACATCCGCCAGGGGCGTGCATGTGGTTACAAGGACCCGACCGGCGACGCCACCCGCGACCCGGCGAACGGCCTCAAGCTGTGCGCCGCCGACGCCGACTGCAAGTCCGAAGGTGACTTCGTGTGCGCGTGCAACGCCAACACCGAAGCCTCGCGCACCGGCGACGCCACCGTCTGCAACACCGTCAGCGAATGCGGGCCGGGCCAGGGTCGCTGCGTGCGCCGCGACTGCCGCAACGCCGTGGCGACCTTCCACGACCGCGACTGCGCCCAGAATCCCAACCGCGAAGGCTGCCGCCTGGTGCTCAACGCCTGCTCCAGCGCCGGCGAAGAGTGCAAGATCCTCGCGTGCGTCGACAAGTCCATCGGGAACTTCTCCGATGGCCGCCTGGAGATGATCGGCCGATGAAGTCCTATCGATCGCCCCACAAAACGCGCGCACTCTCCGGCCTTTTCGCTCTCGGCGTGGTGGTCCTCGGCGCGGCCGGCGGCTGCTCCGGTGGATTTCCCAACCAGCCGAGCACGCTTCGTCTCGCGGTCACCATCACGCAGCCGGCGAACCTGGGCGACAACCTCCACCGGCGGCCCATCGTCACCGATCCCGGCAAGCCCGAGACCTTCACGGTGAGCGTCGAGGCGCTCAAGCTCGACGGAACCCGCGACACCGCGTTCACCGGCGGCGTGCGCCTCTCGGTGAAGCCCGGGAGCGTCCTCGAGGTGTCCGGGCCGTTCACCACCGGTCGCTCGGCGTTCCTGCAGGCGGGTTTGGCCGAGGGCATCCAGGTTCCCCTCTACAACGCCTTCGGCGACGCCCGCATCGTGGCCGAGGACCTGGGCTACGTGCCGGTCGAGCCCCCGACCCGCCAGCCGCCACCGGCCTGCTCCGACGGCCTCGACAACGACGGGGACGGCCGCATCGACTTCCCCGCCGACGAGGGCTGCGCCTTCGCCAACGACGACTCCGAGACCGGCGGAACCTTCGCCGCCGGCGCGAGCCAGATCATCTACTACAAGCTCCCGCGCGTGGCCGACGTGCGCGGCGCCGTGTGCACCGGCTTCGAGGCCACCGACCCCGCACCGCAAACGCCCATCTGCGCCGGTGGCGCCGCCACGCCGTTCAAGGCGCAGCAGGTGAGCCTCGACACCGGTTACCAGCGCGACACGCGGAAGTTCGACTTCGACATGGTCGTCACCCGCGTCGCCGCCAACGGCTTCTACGTGCAAGACGTGGAGAACGACCGCCTGGTCACCGAGGACCCCTGCGCCGTGCCGCCGGTGCACCGGAAGAAGCGCGGCTACGCCGGCCTCTTCGCCTTCAACTTCAGCTCGCCGCCGGGCATGCGCGTGTGCGATCGCATCCGCACCCTGGCCGGCACCGCCACCGAGTTCTTCGGATCGATCCAGATCGGCTACCCCACCTGGACCCTCGAGGAGTGGGATGCCAAGGCCCGCCCCTGTGGCGAGCCCGATCCGTTCGATCTGGTGGCCGACGATCTCGCGAACCAGTCGACGCTGCTCCAGAACGTCCACTCCCTGGTCCGCCTGCGCAGCACCGTCGTCGATCGCCCGGACGTCGACGGCAACGGCAACCAGATCTGCATCGACGACCCGGCCAACGCCGGCAAGAAGATCCGAAGCGTCACCAAGCACACCCTGGAGGTGCGCGTCACCAAGCACTTCGGCGTCGAGAACCCCAAGCCGAACCCCTCGTTCGACCAGACCGACCCGAGCTCGCCGCAGTTCCTCATCACCGACAACGCCAGCAACTGCGACTTCAACGGTGACGGCAGCGTCGACTTCAGCGCCAACCCCGAGAAGGGGTGCGCGGCGTCTTGCGATCTCGATGTAGAGTGCACCGAGTGGTCCAACTTCGCGGCCCGCTCCAACTTCTACGT
>JABFRG010000141.1 GCA_013141295.1 Polyangiaceae bacterium | reverse complement strand
TCGCTGAACGACGCGCAGAACAAGAAGGTGCGCGTGGCGACCTACCACGCCGGAGGCTTTCGCGGCGTCACTCGCCCCACGCAGAGCCACACGTACACCGCGCAGTCGGAGTTCTACTACGACTGCAAGCAGACCTGGGGCGAGGACGGCTGCAACGGCAGCGACGCGTACGACTACACCATGTACAGCATGCGCTGGCGCGCACGCATCGTGCGCTACCGCGGCTTCGGTCTCGCCTCGTTCCGTGCGCTCTTCGCCGACTTCCTGGGCGAATTCGTGACCGCCGGCCGGGTGCTGCAGTGGTTCAAGACCAAGGTGGGCCTCGACAAGATCGGCTCCTTCGATGCGGACGACACCGCGCTCGTGAAGAAGCTGAAGAAGAGCCTGATCAACGCCGGTCAGAACAACGACGAAGACCTGTTCGGCAAGGCCGTGAAGGACATCGTGTCGCGAGCCAAGGGAGCCGTGCAACCGCCCAAGCAGGGCACCAAGGCGCTGCACTGAGACCGAAGTGCCGGGGCAAGCTCACCCCTCCGGGTTCGCCAGGCGCCCGGCGAACACGATTCTCCCGGACCGCGTGTCGCGCATGAAGAAGAGGAACGGGTGGTCTGCGCGGAACACCGGAATCGGTGCCGGACGCCCACGCGTCTGCACGACGGCGCCGGTGGCCGCCGCCGCCTCGGTGCCTTCCTCGTCCACCGCCACGAACGTGTCGTGGAACACGTCGTCGAGGTAGAGATCGCCGGGCGGGCCCGCGATACCGCTGAAGTCCGCAGCGCCGAACGCGTGCGCGAGCCCCAGCTCCATCAGCACGGGCTTGACGGAGCCGCCCTGGCGGAAGGTGAAGCGAGGCAAGAACACCTGGACCTTGGTTCGTTGCAGCACCTGCGTCCATGCCTGGAACCGCGACCAGGAGAGCCCGTCTTCCAGCCGATGGAGGCCACCTTGATCCTTCGGAAGCGCGACCAGCATGGCCAGATCGCTGCCGCGGTAGGCCAGCTGGAGCAGCTTCGCGCTGCCGACTTCGCCGTAGTGGAGGTCGGCCGTGACGCGCATCATCGGCGAGATCACCGGACGGTCGGGGGCCACGTAGAACCCCAAGCGCTGGGTCTGCTCCTTGGGGAAGACCTGATCCCACTTGCCCTTGAAGTACAGCGCGTTGGTGAGGACGAGGCGCGTGAGAGGCCCGATGCTGCCGGGCGGCAGTAGGTTTTCGATCTTGCCGGCGGTGTCCTTGGCGACGGACGCATTGATGCTCTCGCGCGCATCGTTCGGACCTCGCGCGAAGTCGAGCGCCTCCAGGCTCGCGCCCTGCGCTTCCATTGCGCTCCGGTAGTCCGGCTCGAGCGTGAGCCCCCGATGGGGCCACAACCGATTTGCGATGGCCAGCTCGGCGGCGCCGGCCGCGGCCCGCAGCAGGTCCGCCTCCGCTCGTACATCGACGCCGGCCTCGAACCCGAGCACCCGGCCCATCTCGCTGCGGGTGGCGCCCCGCGCGCCGAGATAGGCGAGGCCGAGGGCCGAGCGGATGCTCGTGCCGGACAGCAAGACGTTCCCCTCCTTCTTCGCGACGACGGCGTAGGCCGCGAGGGTGAAGGTATTCGAGGCGGCATCGGCGGAGGAGCGCATCAGCGCATCCTACGCCGGTCGGCTCCGGCTCGTCGCTGCGCTCAGAACGCGCCGGCCACCGAGAAGCCACGCAACCCCACACCGAAGGAGACCGCGCCGCCGTCGCGCTTCCAGGTGAGGTCCACCCGGGCATCGGTGCGAGGGCTCCCGGCTGCGGGCGCGAAGGTGGTGGTGGGGTACAAGGTGACGCCCGTGGATGCCACGAGCCAGAGGTCGCGGCGAATAGGTGCAGTATACACAAGACCCGCGCTCACCTGAGCATCCACGGGGCAGGTGATGGTAGAGAAACCCACCAGGCTCAGAGCGGGAGTCAGGTGCAAGGCGGCGGCGCGCTGCTGCGGAAGCGACGCGCTGGTACCCACGTTCTCGCTGGAGTCGGCGCATGCCGGAACGAAGCGCGCGTGCGGAAAGGTGCCGCCACCCAGCGAGAGCCGGAGCGGCATGAGCGCGGTGTCGAGGGAGAGCCCGCGCGTGGTCCCCGCGTCGTCCCCGAGCGCGGTGGCCGGTCCGGGAAGCACCAGGGTGGGCGGCGCCGAGACCGATGGCGTTGCCACCGATTGCGCGTGGGCCGCGCCGCCCGCAAACAGCACGATCCCGAAGACGGCAAGGCGCGAAGGGTGCACGGCGGACCTCCTCTCTGGAGGGTACGCCCGGCTGCTCCGGGGAGCAACCGGGGCAGCGCCGGCTCGTCTACTCCGCCGGAACGGCGATCTCCGATTCGCCCAGGTCTTCCGGCTCCTTGTTGCCCTTGCGAATCCGGGCGAACCACAGGCTCACGTCGTCGAACAGGGAGTAGATGACCGGGACCGCGATGAGCGTGAGGAGCAGCGAGAGCGTTTGCCCCCCCACCACCACCGCCGCCGTGGTCCGGTCTTTTCCGGCGCCGATGCCGCGGGCGAAGACCAGCGGGAGCATGCCCGCCACGAAGGCCAAGGTGGTCATGAGAATAGGGCGGAGCCGGTGCTTGTTGGCCTCCATGATGGCCTCGAGGCGCGGCTTGCCCTCCCTTCGCAACTGGTTGGTGTGGTCGATCTGCAGAATCGAGTTCTTCTTCACCACACCGAAGAGCACGAACAGACCGAGGCCGCTGAAGATGTTGAGCGTCTGCCCGAACATGAGCAGCGAGAGCAGCGCGAAGGGCACCGTGAGCGGGAGCGACATGAGAATCGTCAGCGGGTGGAGCCACGACTCGAACTGCGCCGCGATGACCAGGTACATGAGGACGAACGACATGCCGAGGGCGGTGGCGAAGTTC
Source organism: Polyangiaceae bacterium (assembly GCA_013141295.1). GTDB lineage: Bacteria > Myxococcota_A > Polyangia > Polyangiales > Polyangiaceae > JABFRG01. The sequence continues at coordinate 4,017 of JABFRG010000141.1, read as the reverse complement.
ATGGCGAGCTTGCCACCTTCCTTCGAACGGCCGACCGGCACCGTCTGGTATGCGGCGGGCATGTTCTGCTCGGCCGCCAGCCGGTTGATGGTGGCCATGACGTTGGTGTCGGCGCCGCCCTTGGCGTTGGCCATGACCGTCACCTGGCGCTGACGCCCGAGGCGCTTGATCTCCGCGGGGCCGGTGCCGGGCTCGAGCTTCACCAGGTTGGTGAGCGCGACGTTCCCGAGCTTGGAGGACGGCACGGTGACCAGACTGAGGGCGTCGGCGTCGGCGCGGAAGCGCGCGTCGGCCCGGACCCGCACGTCGTATTCTTCGCCGGCCTCGGCGTAGGACGAGACCTTGAGACCACCCACCAGCAGGCGCAGCGTGTCGGCGACGTCGGCCACGCGCACGCCCAGCTCCGCGGCGCGGTCGCGGAGGATGCGAACGCGCAGCTCCGGCTTGCCGAGGATGAGCGTGTTGTCCACGTCGAGGGCGTTGGGGTCCTTCTTGAGCTCGTCGGTGATGTGCGTGGCGTACTGCGCGAGCTTGTCGATATCGGGACCGGTGATGGCCGCCTGCACGCCAGCCGAAGACTGGCCGGTGGAGAACGCCGCCACCTCGCCGGTGGTGATGCGGTACTCCTTGGGCGCCTTGGCGACGATCTCCTTGCGCACACGGTCCATGATCTGGAACTGCGTCGCCTTGCGGGTCTTGGGGTCGGAGAGGAGCACGTACACCTTGGCGAGGTTCGCGGTGTGGCTCACGTCCTCGCCCACCGTCACCAGCGTGTGGTTCACGCCGTCCATGCGACGGACGTCCTCACCGAGCCGTTCGGCGAAGAGCCGCGTAGCCTGGATGCTCTGGCCTTCCGGTGCGCGCAGGTTCACCTCGAACTGCGCCGCGTCGTCCTCTGGCAAGAAGCCGCCCGGGAGGCGCTTCGCGATGGGGACGCACGCACCGAGCGAGGCGCAGCACAGGACCACGACGACCCAGCGACGCCGCATGGCCGCGCCGAGGATGGCCAGATATCCACGTTCCAAGGGCCGGTAGAAGGCGTCGACGATTTTGGTGAGGAACTTGGTGAAGCCGCCTTCGGCGTCGTCCTTACGCAACCACCGCGCCGAGAGCATGGGGGTCAGCGAGAAGCTGACGATCATCGACACGCCGATGGCGAAGGCCATGGTGAGGCCGAAGCTCGCGAGGAAGCGACCGACGATGCCGCTCATGAAGGCAACCGGGACGAACACCGCCATGAGCGACAGCGTGGTCGTCAAGACCGCCATGCCGATCTCCTTGGTCGCCGCCACCGCAGCCGGGAACGGCTTGTAGCCCTTCTCGATGTAGCGAACGATGTTCTCGAGGACGACGATGGCATCGTCGATGACGATACCGACGGAGAGCGCCAGCGCGAGGAGGGTGAGGAAGTTCAGCGTGTACCCGGCCAGGTACATGACGCCGAAGGTACCGATGACGGAAACCGGGATGGCGATGGCCGCGATGATGGTGGACCGCGGGTTGGCCAGGAAGAGGAGCACCACCAGGGCAGCCAGAAAGGAGCCTATGACCAGGTGCTCCTTCACCGACTCGGTGCCGGTGCGGATGACGCCGGAGTTGTCGCGGACGATCTCGAGCTTCGACCCGAGCGGGAGCGACTTTTCGATCACGGTGAGCTTGGCGGTGACGTCGTCGACCACGGCCACGGTGTTCTGACCGGACTGCTTCTGCACCGACATGACAATCATGCGCTCGCCGTCGAGGGAGGCGTAGCTCTCCTCTTCGACGGTGCCGTCTTCGATGCGCGCCACGTCTTCCAGGCGCACCGAGCGGCCGGCGGTCTCCTTGACCACGATGCGCGCCAGGTCTTCCACCGAGGTGACGCGACCCTCGACGCGCAAGGTGACGCGCGAGGGGCCCGACTCCACCACGCCGCCCGGTGTCGTGAGGTTCTGGGACGCGAGCGCGCGCTGCACGTCCGCCGACGAGATGTTCACCGCACGCAGCTTGGGCGTGTCGAGCCACACGTTCACCTGGCGGTTCTTGCCGCCGATGATGGTGACCTTACCGACGCCGGAGATGCTCTCGATCTGCCGGCGCACCTTCTTGTCGGCGATCTCGGTGGCCTCGCGCAGGCTGGCCTTGGAGTGAAGCGCGATGAGGAGCACCGGGCTCGCGGAGGGGTCGACGCGGGTGACGACCGGGGCGTCGATGCCCTTGGGGAGGTCCGGCAGGACGCCGCTCACCTTGTCGCGAACTTCTTGCGCCGCGACGTCCGTGTTCTTGTCGAGCTTGAAGGAGATGACGACCTGGGAGATGCCCTCGGCGGACGTCGAGTTCAGATCGTCGATGCCGGAGATGGTGTTGACCGCGCCCTCGATCTTGTCGGTGACGTCGCTCTCGACCTCTTCCGGTGCCGCGCCGGGCAGCGTGGTGGTGACCACCACGATGGGGATGTCGACGTTGGGGAACTGGTCCACGCCGAGCCGGCTGTAACCCAGCGCGCCGAACACCACGATGATGAGCATGAGGACGGAGGCGAAGACCGGCCTCCGGATACATACATTGGCGAGCCATTGCATGGTGAACCTGACTTCCTTCTGCTCAGAGCTCTACGGGGCTGCCGTTGGAGAGGGCGGGCGGCGGCGAGACGACGATCTTGTCGCCCTCCTTCACGCCCTTCGGGATGGCGACCTTGCCGTCGCGGGTGGCGCCGGTGGACACCACGCGCTCGATGGCGCGGCCGTCTTCGACGACGAAGAGAAAGAACAGCCCGTCGCGCGGGACCAGAGCTTCTTTGGGCACCACCGGGACCGGCTCCTCGCCGAGCTCGAGCTGCACCTCGGCGAACATGCCGGGCGCCAGCGCGCGGTCGGCGTTGTGCACCACCGCCTCGACCACGAGATCGCGGGTGGCCTCACGGACCGACGCGCCCAGATAGCGCACCGTGCCGGAGAAGGTACGACCGGGCTGCGAGAGCACGGTGAAATGCACGTCGGCGCCCTTCTTCACCAGGCCCATGCGCACCTCGGGAACGGCGAACTCGACCCGGAGCGGGTCGAGGCTCACCAGCGTGGCGACCTTGGTGCTCGGCTGCACGTACTCGCCCACGTCGATGAAGCGGTCGGCGACCACCCCGGCGAAGGGCGCGCGGATGACGCCGTCGGAGACGGTCTGCCCGGCCTGCGCCGCACGGAGGCCGGCGGTCTGCGCCTGAAGCTCGGTGTTCCGACACTGGTCGGCGTAGCGATCGTACTCGGCGCGGCTGATGCTGCCCTTGTCGAGGAGGGTCTTGTAGCGCTCGCAGTCGCGCTTGGCGTTCACCACTTGCTCCTTGGCGAGATCGGCGCTGGAGCGGGCCTCGGCGGCCGAGAGCTGCGCCTGCCGCGTGTCGACGAGCGCGATGACGTCGCCCTTCTTCACGTCGGAGCCGCGCTCCATGTTCACCTTGAGCAAACGACCCGCTGTGCCCGCGGCGAGATCCGACTGGTCCTCCCCACGCAGACTGCCGGTGAGCGGCAGGAAGCGAGGCATGGGCGCCATGGCCGCCGGCGAGGTGGTGACGTGCACCTTCGCGGTGGACGGGAGGTTCTTCTGGGGCTCTGCCCCTCCGCCGCCCTTGCAAGCCACGCCAAGGGACGCGAGCCCCGCCGTGAGGGCGAAAAAGAGCACCGGAACACGCAGGCGATTCATCGAGATTCTCCGGAGGAGCGAGAGGGAAGAGGCTTGCCCGAGGCAAGGCGCAGAACGTAGCGGGAGACGGTCAAGTCGAGGTCGGCCTGGGCGCGGGCGACGTTGGCCGAGAAGGAGTCACGTTGGGCCTGCGTCACGTCCAGCTGCGTGGACGCACCGGCGGCGTAGCGCTCCTGGGCGATCTGCGCCGCGTGCTCGGCGGCCTTGGCCTGCGCCCGGGCCGCGCGCGCCTTGGCGATGCCCGCACCCACGCGGTACCAGGCCTCTGCGATGGCATCCTCGGTGTTCTGGCGTACCGCATCGGCGCCGGCCACCGCGGCCTGGGCCGATGCGGTACGCCAGAAC
>JABFRG010000617.1 GCA_013141295.1 Polyangiaceae bacterium | reverse complement strand
AACGACCCACCGCACCCATCGGAGGCGGGGCCGCAGCGCAGCCCCGTGCAGGCCACGGTCTTGGTGAGCGGCGTGCAGCCACACACGTTCGCGGTCCCGCTTCCGCCGCAGGTGTTGGGCGCCGCGCAGGTGCCGCAGTTGAGGGTACCGCCGCAGCCGTCGGCCACGTTGTCGCAGTTCTTCCCGAGCTGCGCGCAGGTCTTGGGGGTACAGCCACACACGTTGGCGACGCCACTGCCACCGCACGATTGCGGACTCGTGCAGTTGCCACAGGGAATCAGCGTGCCGCACCCGTCGCCCACCGAGCCGCAGTTCTTCCCCTGCTCGCCGCAGGACTTGGGGATGCACGACGCGGCGCCGCACTTGTTCACGCCGCCACCGCCGCAGTTGGGCTTGGCGCCGTCGGTGCACTTCCCGCAGTCGATGGATCCGCCGCAGCCGTCGGCGATGCTGCCGCACTCGGCGCCGTTGGTCGCGCAGGTGAGGGGCTTGCACTCGCACTTCATGGCCGCGCAGGTGAGAGACCCGGCGCACGTGCCACACGAAAGATCCTTGCCGCAGCCGTCGGAAACGCTGCCGCAAGAGGCGCCGAGCTCCGGGCAGGTCTTTGCCTGGCATGCGCAGCGTCCGCCGGTGCAGGCTCCTCCGCCAGCGCAGGTGCCGCAGTCGAGGTTGCCGCCGCACCCGTCATCGTGCGACGAGCAGTCGCCCGGCGTGCACGCCTTGGGCACGCAACCGGAAGCGCCGCCGTCGGCCCGCAGTGTGGCCGCACCGTAGTCCACGTCGACCAGCACGCCGCATCCGAAGAAGGCCACCGCGGGCAGCGCAACGACCAGTGCGGCGAGCCTTTGCATGCGCAAGAGCATAGCAGGGAGCCGACGCTACTGCACCGCCAGTACCGTGAGGGTGTCGTCGCCCACCTCGACCTCGTCCCCGGCCGCGCCGCCGAGCAGCGCCTGCGCCACCGGCGCCGTGATGCTCATCCCGTCCGGGACCAGCCCCACCTCGTCGGGCGAGACCAGCAGGACCGCGCGTTCACCGCGGGGGCCCGCGTACCGCACCTTGGAGCCGAGGGCGATGCGTTCGCCGCCACCTTCGGCGATGCGCGAGCTACCGAGGATCCCCCGAAGGCGCTCCACCTCGCCGGGCGCGCTGCCGTTCTCGACGAGCGACGCGAGCGCCGCTTGCATGCGCGCGGCCCCTTCGCGCGTGAGCCATCCGAAGCCGCTCCCGGCGCGGGCCGTGGTGACCACCGCATCGAAGCCTGCGCCCTCGTCCTCTTTGGTGAATGCCTTGCTCATGGTGCCGACAAAAGAAACGCGGAACGGTCGACCGGCGACCGCTCCGCGCTGCGTCTCGAGCGGGTGACTAGAACTTGATGCCGTTCTCGGACCGGTGCTTCCACCACTTGATGCTGAGGTACACGGCGGGTACCGCGGCGGCCACCGCGATGTAGGGCGAGAGCAGCACACCGGCGGCCACGGCACCCACGGTGACGGCGCCAGCGGCAATGCCCTTCGTTTGCGATTCCTTCAGGACTTCCGACCGGGTCTTGCTCATGGACCAAATGTGCGTCCTCCCGGCGATTTCCGCAAGCGGGGCGAAAATGTTCGTACCTTCGCGGAGGTAGCCCGCATCGCACAAAAGCGGAGACGCCGCGGAGCCCGGCCGAAGCGCGGGTCCGCGGCGCTTGCTGCTGGCTGCAAATCAGTCCTTCTGCTTGCGGCAGACGGGCTTGCCGGTCTGCGGGTTCACGGCGGCCGGGGCGTCGAAGTCCGGTGCGATGCGGACGCAGATCTCCCCGCTGTCACACTGGGCGCCGAGGGCGATGGCGCCGCCCTGGCAGCGGGTGGCCGAGTACACGCTCACTTCGTCGCAGTACCAACCGTCCTTCCGGCCGGCGCAGCTCACCGGCTTCACGGCCCGGCAGGTGGTGCCGGCGAGGGAGCTCACCTCGGCGTTCGAAAGGGCGCCCACCGCGTTCCAGGCGCAGGCGACGGCTTTCACCGACTGCGGGAAGGCCTTGCGGGTGAAGTTGAGCTGGTCCTTGGCCACCAGGTTGTAGCCCTGGCCCGCCATGAGGGCCGACGCCGTGTGAAGCCAGATGCCGCGCGCGACGTCCCAACCCACGCCTTGCTCCACCACCAGCTGCGAGGTGTCGTTCTTGCCGCCGAAGGTCATGAGCCAGAAGGCGTTGTTGCCGATGCCGGCATTGGCGTGGACGCAGCCCTTGTCGTTCTCCGGCGTGGCCTTCAACCCGGCGCAGCGAGTCTTGGAGCCTGCGGGAAACATGGCCTCGGCCCTGAGGTTGTCTACGTGACGCCGGTCCGCCTCCGGCCCCGCAATGCGGGTTTGGGGATGGTCCATGCTGCGGAGACCCGCAAAGCTCGCGGTGAGCGAGTCGCCCATCACGTCGGCGCGACGGAACGGCAAGTACTCGTGCTTCACCAGTATGCCCACCGCGTCGGCAACGGCCTCGCCCACGGCGCCAGGCTCGCCGACTTGCGCGTCAGCGTAGTTTTTGCCGAGGTGCTTGGTGACGAATGCGTGGGTGAGCTCGTGCCCCACCACGTCCAGCGCCACGGCGGTGGGCAGGAAGGTGCCTTTCGCGGTGATGGGATCGAAATCGCCATCGCCGTAGTACAAGACGTTGGCGGCGGGGTTGAACCCTGCGCTGTTGTTGGACGGAGCGTTGCAGTGACGGTTGTGGTGCACGACGCTCACGATGGGCACCGACATGGGGCTTTGCTGGGCGTAGCGCCAGTAGAACTGGTCGACGCGCGCGGAGTTGTACTGCGCATCGACGGCAGAGCCCAGGCCGGAGGCCACGCTGCGCGCGTCCGGGTTCAAGTTGATCGCGTCGAAGCCGGTGGGGTCCACGCTGTCGACGAACTTCTGGGCGACGGAATCGCACCGCTTCACGTCCGCCGGGCCGGAGTCGTAGGCTGTGGAAACCGAGGAGACCCGGGCGCCTGCGGGCTGCTCGAGGCGGAACCCTTGGGGGAAGGGCAGGACCGTCGCTTCTACCGGCAACGTCGAGCCCAGCGCGCCCCACCCCGTCGGGAGGTAGTGGGCAATGCCGCGCGATGAAACCGTGATCCCCATCTCGAGGGGAAAGCTCGTGAGGGGGCGTCCGTCGTTGCCGGACACCACGACGGCCATGGCTGCGGTGTTGGGGCCGGCGCCGATCACGTGCGCGAGGTACGCGGCTTCGAGGACGCCCTGCTCGTTGGGGTAGGCGAGGGCCTCGAAGAAGTCGAGGGTCGGGCTAGCGGTGCCATCGTCTCCGGCGATGGCGCGGGCGGCGTCGAGGATCTTCGCCTTGCCGGCGGACGGGTCGAGGGTGGCGGCGGCGACCGTGGGGACGGCGCCGGTGGAGATCGCGCCGAGGATGCGGCCATCGGCATCGAAGGAGACGGTGAGCGAGCCCTGCCACACCGGCATGCCGCTCTCGGTGCGGGGGCGGATGGCCACCTGGCGATCGCCGCCCACGAGATCCAGCACCGTGGAATCCGTCAGCTGGCGTTCCGGCGAAGCGACGCCCAGCTCGCTGCCGTGGCGCGCAAGGAGCGTGGCGACGGCGCTCTGGGCGGCGCTGGCGTCTTGGCCGACGATGCGCGAGGCGCCCATGGCCGAGATGCTGTTCACCGCGCCATCTTCGTTGCGGAGGACCACGAAGTCGGTGCCGTACTCCTGCTTCAGCGCGGCGGCCAGGGGGTCGGTCGCCACCGCGATCTCGCTGGGCTCCGTCTCGCTGCCGCTGCAGGCGGTGACGAGCACCGCGGCGCCGAGGAGCGCGCCGAGGACCGAGAGAGAGCGGCGAGCGGAGCGGGCAGATGCGGTGTGGGTCTTCATGGCGTCCTCTTCGGTTCCGGGGAAGGTTGGGCTGCGGGGCCAGCGGTGGGGCGCTCGGCCGTCCGTCAGGGCGAACCGGAGATGCCGGGGGAGGGGAGAGGTCGCACGCGACCCGCGATTTTCTTTCCAGACCCGGTTTTTCTGCGCTTTTCGCGAGGGCGCTGCGACCCGGCCTCGGCTGCGGCATCTCCCGGGTGGAGGTCACGGATCATGCGACGAACCCTGGGAATGCTGGTGCTGCCGATGCTGCTGGGCGCGTGCGGCAGCGCGGCGTCGGCCCCCTCGCCGCAGCCACTTCCGGAGAACCCCACGGTCGACGGAGGGAGCGAGCCCGACGCTTCGCCGCGCGTGCCGCTACCGGGCCCCTGCCAGGGCGTCGACATCGAGGCCGGCAAGAGCGTCGGCGGCTACGTCTCCGACGTCGTCTCCTTCTACGACGCGGGCTGCCAGCTCCGCACCGCGGCGCTGGTGCGCAACGATGCGCGCGATCCCGGCGGCAGCTTCGGCGGCATGCTGCGCTCCTTCAGCTACGCCCACGGCGGCGATCGCCGCACCGTGATCGGCACCGGCGCCAACGGGCTCTGGCACGGCTTCGGCTACGTCATCGCCCACTATGGACCAGGTGGCGACGACGCCGAGAGCCGCGACACCGCGGGCACGTACCGCACGGTGCTGGCGGGGCTGCACCACGCCATCCACGCGTTCACGTGGCGCATCTATCCGAGCGGCAAGCCGGTAGACGTCACGGTGCACTGGTTCTTCGCCACCGGCCGCTCGCACCCGGTGTACGCCATCACCTACGATGCGTCGGCGGCCGGCGTGAACGCGGTGGCGGCAGACACCCGCGCGCCCTACGGCGACATGGCCTTCGAGGGCAGTCCGGACGGCGACGTGGAGGGCGTGGGTTGGGGCGACAAGTTCAAGTTCCGCACCACCAGCGCCGGCGCCGTCACGCCGCAATCGACCTGGGACTACACGCAGCCCAACCGCGTGCCCTACGCGCTCGCCTGGTCCGAGAGCAAGGACGCGGAGATGGGCCTGGTGCAGACGGAGAGCTGGGAGAGCCACCCGGCGGGCGGCGACTACGGCGGCGGTCTGCTCGGGGTCGCCTGCTGGGGCAAGACCAGCGCGACGCGCGGGGCCCGGTGCAGCGGCGCCGGCTGGACCATGCCGGATGCGGGCCTGTGGCCGTTCCAGCTCAACAACTGGGAGCTTCCGTTCACCACCAGCTCGCATCGCCTCGCCTGGGGCGCCACCTACGGCGCGGTGGGGCAGACCGACTACGACACCTTCGGCACGACGTCGCACGGCTACCCGTTCACGAGCTACGCCACCACCGTGGTGATGGGTGGCCATACCGACAGCGCCGTTGCGGCGCAGCTGAAGGACGCCGAGAGCACGTCACGCGCCACCCTCACGGCCGCACGAGGTGCGGTCGCCTTGCAGGGGCCGGGCGGCGTGGGCCGCACCGACGCCGTGCCGTTCGCGCTCGCGGGGTACAGTCCCGTGTATGGTACATGGGACGTGGACGCCGATGGCAATGCCGCCGACGTGACCTTGACCAGCGAAGGCCTGGACCACCCGATCCTCCGGCTGCGCAAGTACACCGCGCCTTCGGCGCCGGGGCGGGTGGAAGTGAACGGCCAGCTCCTGGTCCCGCACGTGGACTACTTCGCCACCGTCGACCCGCAGAGCTCACTCTTGTGGATCACCCTGGCGCGGACCGTGACCGGCGCGACGCGCATCGTCGTGCAGTAGCGAAGAATCCGTGCGACATGGCGCGGGTGGGTGGCTCTCCGGAGCATGAAGGTGCGCGCGATCGGTTGGTTCTCGGGATGTGTAGCGGTGCTCGCTGCGCTCATGGCGTGCTCCGCGGGCACGTCGTCGGCAAGCTCCGGCGCGAGCGGAGGCGCGAAGGCCTCGTGCGGCGACGCGGGGAGCTGCGTGGCTCCGAAGATGCTGGGGACCGTGAGCGGCGACGCGCCTTCGGCGTCATTGCGTGCGCAGGGCACCGGCTCCGCGTGGTTCGCGGTGACGGTGACGGAGGACGTGGATTCGTGGACCGGAAAGTCGCTTCACGTGACGGCGACCGTACGCGGCAATCCGGACGTACGCCTTCGTGCGCTCGGCGATCTCGCGGAGCGCGCTCCCGATGGCGGCGTCTGGCCCGACGGCGGTCCTCCCGTCGACTGCGCAGCCCAAGGCGCGGCGGGCGCTACGCACACGAGCGTGGAGCTCACCTGGGGCGAGTCGGTGGGCGTGGACGGCGGTAGCGCGAACGGGAGCCCCGACGGCCGCACGCTCGCGTTCGAGGTGCGCGATACCGGCGAATCCTGCGACGCCTGGGAGCTCGAGGTCCGCGGCAACGAGTGATAGCGCGCGTCTGGTTTGCGGTGCGCTGCTACTCTCTTCCGCATGTACCAGGCAAGCGCCGCGCGCGCATGGTCGGCCATCATCGCGACGCTCCTCACGAGCGCGATGACGGGCTCCCTCGCGGCCTACCTGGCCTGGTGCATCCTGGCGAGCGCCGACCCCGAGGCCCCCATCGCGTGGCCTGCGGTGGCGATCCTCGGCATCGTCGCGCTCGTGTCGGGAATCGCGGGTGCGGCGTGCGCCAGGCGTGGCTGGGGCGCGCGCAGCGGACGCTTCGGCGCGGCCGGCATCGACCTCGCGCGGGAGCACGTTCCCTACGCGCGCGTGGACAATGTATCCTACACGGAGTCCTTCGGTCAGGGGTGGCTCGCCGTGGTCACGGCCAGTGGAAAGCTGACCTTCGCCATCTCCAAGCTCGAGGGAACCAACTGTCACGAGTACGTGCTGGCGCGGGTACAGGCGGCGCGAACCGACGCCGTGCGAGCGCTTCCCCAGCTCGCGCGGTCGGGCGCCACGCTCGCGGAGTGGACCGCGCGGCTGGGGGCACGTCAGTCGGCCTATCGCAGCGAGGGGGTCGAGCCACCCGAGCTGCGAAGGCTCGCGACTTCGGACCTCGCGCCGGTGGAGGAGCGAGCCGCTGCCATGTACCTGCTCCTGCGGAGCGGTGAGCGCGTGCGCGTGGAGG
>JABFRG010000309.1 GCA_013141295.1 Polyangiaceae bacterium | reverse complement strand
AGACCAAGTTCGCCAAGAAGGCCTGAGCGGCCTCGGTCGCCGTGGCCAATGACGCGGTGCGCTGGCCGTCCAAGCGTGCAAAGTGCAGGTCTCGTCGAGTATCGTGCGCCGCATGAGCGACGCACGCGGAACCGACGGTACATACGAGCGCATCGAAGAGAGCGTGCGGGCCATCACGCCGCGCCTGTCCGTCGCGCCGCAGATAGGCCTGGTGCTGGGCAGCGGCCTCGGCGCGTTCGCCGACACCCTGGGCGACTTGGTGAAGGTGCCCTACGCCGAGATCCCGCACTTTCCGCAGTCGCGCGTGGTGGGCCACAGTGGCAACCTGTGCCTCGGCAAGGTTCGTGATGTGCGTGTGGTTTGCATGCAAGGTCGCGTGCACGCGTACGAAGGCCATCCGATTTCGGCGGTGGTCCACGGCGTGCGCACCATGGCCAAGCTGGGCGTCTCCGCGGTGCTCGTCACCAACGCCGCCGGTGGCCTCGACGCGAGCTGGACGCCCGGCGATCTCATGCTGGTGACCGATCACCTGAACCTCACCGCCACGTCGCCGCTGGTGGGGCCCAACGACGAGCGCCTCGGCGCGCGCTTTCCCGACATGACCCAGGCCTACGATCCCGGCCTTCGCGACGTGTTGCGCAAGGTAGCGAAGGACGCCGGCATCGCCATTCGCGAGGGCGTGTACGCGGGCCTGCTCGGCCCCACCTACGAGACCCCGGCGGAGATTCGCATGCTCCGCACCATGGGCGCGCAGGCGGTGGGCATGAGCACCGTGCACGAGGTCATCGCCCTCCGGCACATGCGGGTGCGTGTGGGGGCGCTCTCGTGCATCACCAACCTCGCCGCCGGCATTCTCGACCGCGAGCTCAATCACGCCGAGGTGGAAGAGACCGCCAAGGCCCGGCGCGCCGATCTGGTGCGCTTGCTCGAAGGGTGGATCGAAGGCGCAGCCGCGGGAGGCAATTCATGATCAGCAAAGAAGACGCAAAGGCCGAGCTCTACGAAGTCCTGGCCGAGGTCGCGCAGAGCGTTCAGGCGCGAGCCTACGCCCCGTACTCCAACTACAAGGTCGGCGCCGCCATCGTCACCGCCAAGGGCACGGTGTTCGCCGGCTGCAACGTCGAGAACGCTTCCTACGGCGCCACCATCTGCGCCGAGCGCTCGGCCATCCTCCAGATGGTGGCCGCCGGCGAGGACACGCCCATTGCCTGTGTAATCTACACCGAGGGAGAAGAGCCCGCACCACCTTGTGGGATGTGTCGGCAGGTGCTCGCGGAGTTCGCCGAGGACATGAGCATCCTCCTCCTCGCCACCCACGGCGACGATCAGGTGGCCGAAGAGCACAGCCTTGCGGACCTCTTGCCCGGCGCCTTCAACGCCGCGTTCTTCGCGCGCGCCAAGGCCTCCAAAGCGAAGGTTCGCTCGGCGAGCGGCGCCGATGGTGAGCGCCCGCGCTCGGGAGCTGCCGTACGAAAAAAGGTTAAGGCACCAGCCGCAGCCGAGGGGCGTAGCCCGCAGCGGACGAAGGGTGCGAAGGCCGAGAAACCCGCTGCGAAAGCCGAGGCGCCGCACACTCGTTCACGTGGGAAAAGCGCCGCGTCGAAGCCCAAAACGAAGGCCAAGCGTTGACCGCTAGGCACGGAAGAATTTTCGCTCGCGGGTAGCTTTCGCGAAACGAGCGCTGCTACGCTTCTCTGTGGTGGAGAAGGCCAACACACGCGCGCGGAGGATCGGGCGATACCTGATCTGCGGCGAGCTCGCCGCAGGCGGGATGGCCACCGTCCATATTGGACGCCTCCTCGGCCCGGTGGGTTTCGCGCGAACCGTGGCCATCAAGCGATTGCATCCGCAGTTCGCCAAGGACCCGGAGTTCGTCTCCATGTTCCTGGACGAGGCGCGGCTCGCGGCGCGCATCCGTCACCCCAACGTGGTGCCGGTGCTCGACGTCGTGGCGTCCGATGGGGAGCTCTTCCTGGTCATGGACTTCGTCATCGGCGAGTCCGTGTCGCGCCTGTGCCGCCTCGCCGGCCCGGCGCGCGAAGGGGTGCCGGTGCGCATCGCGGTGGCGATTCTCTGCGGCGCGCTCCAAGGGCTTCATGCGGCCCACGAGACCCGCGGCGAGAAGGGCGACGCGCTCGGCATCGTGCACCGCGACATCTCGCCGCAGAACATCTTGCTGGGCAACGACGGCGCGGCCCGCCTCATCGACTTCGGCATCGCCAAGGCCATGGGCCGCGTGCACTCGTCGCAGAGCGGGCAGCTCAAGGGCAAGCTGCCGTACATGGCGCCGGAGCACGTGCGCGGCGAAGCCACCAAGCAGAGCGACGTGTTCTCGGCCGGCGTGGTGCTCTGGGAGCTCATCGCGGGTCGGCGCTTGTTCGCCGGTGAGACCGAGATCGAGACCTTCACCAACGTGCTCCAGGCGGAGATCAAGGCGCCCTCCAAGCTCCGACGCGACACCATGCGCGGCGCGGTGGAGCCCACCGTGGCGCGTCGCCTCGACGACGTGATCCTCAAGTCGCTGGAGCGCGACGTCACCAAGCGCTTCGGCACCGCCCGCGAGTTCGCTATCGCCCTCGAGCGCGTCATCGCGCCGGCCTCCACCCTGGAGGTGAGCGAGTGGATGGAGTCCGCAGCCTCCGAGGTCCTCAAGCTCCGCTTCGAGCGGGTGGCCGAGGTCGAAGAGATGACCACCGGGTCCCGCGGCCAGTCCATGGCGGCGCTCACCCAGGAGATCAAGGACGCGCGGCACTCCACCTCCGACGCCACCGAGATCCTCGGACCGCCCTCTGGCGACAACATGGTCCCGGTGCATCTGGACCCCCATACGCCGGGGCCTCCTGGCGTGCCCATCTCCAACGCCGAGCTGCCCTCGAGCCGCACCGCCATCTCGCACGTCACGCAGCAGCCGGTGGAGCTCCCGCCCAAGCGTCGCCGCACCAGCTTGTGGATCGCGGGCGGCAGCGGCGTGGGGCTCATCGGGCTCTTCGCCGTGCTTGCGATGCTCCTCTCGCACAAGAAGCCGCCGGAGACCGCCGGTGGCCCGCCGGCGCCCTCGCTCCCCACGGCGGAGCCTTCGGCGCCGATGGTCGTGCCCAGTAGCGATCCCTCCACATCTCCCAGCGTGGCTGCGGGGGGCACCGAGCCTTCCGCCACCGCCAAGAAGCCACCCAAGCGTGTACCCATCTTCCCCACCGCACCCATCAAGAACCCCGACTGCAATCCGAACTACACCGTGGATGCCAATGGCCGAAAGCACTTCAAGCCGCAGTGTTTCTGAGCGCGGGGCGCTCCGTGTGGGCACCTTTGCCTGCGCCGTAGCGGCCGGCCTCTCCGTCTTCGTGGTCCCCGCTGCCGCCTTCGCGGCCGACGAGGTCGCGGCGTGCATCAAGAACTCCGACACCGGTCAGGAGCTCCGCGATCAGGGCAAGCTCATCGAAGCCCGCGAGTCCCTCGCTGTGTGCGCGCGCGACGTGTGCCCGGCGCAGATTCGCACCGCATGCGCCGAGTGGCTCACCGGTCTCGGCCCGCGCATCCCCACCATGGTCGTCGCCGCCAAGGACGAAGCCGGCCACGACGTCACCGACGGCACGGTGATGGTCGATGGCAAGAAGGTCGATGGCGCCCTCGCCGGCAAGGCCTTTCCCCTCAATCCGGGTCCGCACGCCTTCCGCTTCGAGCGCGACGGCGCGACGCCGGTGGATCTGCAGGTGGTGGCGCGCGAAGGCGAGCAGCGGCGCATGGTGCCGGTCACCTTCAAGGCGGCTGCGCCCACGGGCACTGGCGTCGGCGTGGGCGTGGGCACCGGCAACAACCGCCCGCCGCCTCCCGACAAGCCGCGCAGTGGAGGCTCCGGGCCGCCCCTCGTCAGTTGGGTGCTCGGCGGCGCCGGCCTCGTGGCCGTCGGCGTCGGCGCCGTGGTCGGCATCACGGCCCTCGGCGATCGTAGCGACCTCAAGGATCGCAACTGCGCGCCCTACTGTCCCCAGGGCGACGTCGACGCCATTCGCACCAAGTTCATCATCTCGGACATCTCCGTCGGCGTGGGCATCGTGGCGGTCGGCGCGGCCGTCGTCCTGTGGCTCACGCACAAGACCGAAGCGCCAGTGAGCGCCGCACCCAACGGCGCGCGCCCGTGCGGAAGCACCTGGTCCGTTCGATTCTAAGGTAAGAATCCACCCTCATCGTCCTGCGACCCCGCGCGGGGGCCAGCCCCAGAGGCCCCCGGGGCTTTCCCCCCCAAGTTGACCGAAGCCTTGGCGAATACTTAGGAAAATTCGGCGTTCGCGACCTGGTCTGAAACCTGCACTTGTCTTCCCCAGGGCCTGTTGCCCTCTCGAGGTGAGCCATGAACCGCATCCCGCGTCACACCGCCCTTGCTCTCGTGCTCTGCGCCACGTCGCCCGCCATCATGGCGAGCGGCTGCAACGATTCCACGCCCACCAACGACCTGGGTGTCTCGTCGATTGCGTTCCTGAAGCGAGCGCACACCGTCGTCGGGGAAAACGGAGCCACCACCGTCAACGTCGCCGACGGTAACAACCAGGTGCTCGACTACCAGCGCTACGTGCCTGGTGGCAGCCTGAACATCCTCACGCCGCCGCGTCCGGATGGCGAGGTGAAGAACCTCACGAAGGACTTCCCGCAGGCCGACTTCAACGGCCTCGACGTCTCCTTCGACGCCACCCAGATCGTCTTCTCCATGAAGAAGGACGGCAACGATCACTACCACATCTACACGGTGCAGCTCTCCGGCAGCTACGAGATCCACCAGCTGACCGCCGGCGACTACGACGACATCAACCCCATCTACATGCCGGGTGATCGCATCGCGTTCGTCACGAACCAGATGTACACCGAGATGGGCACCCGCGCCGACGAGTACGAGCACTCGCGTCAGGCGACCCAGCTCGCCACCATCACGCGTCTCGGCGGCGACGCCGACCGCCGGCTCGGCGCGCAGAACCTCTCGCACACCGTCGCGCCGTTCCTCACCAGCGAAGGCCGCATCGGCTACTCGCGCTGGGAGCACCTCGGCCCGGTGAACGACGTCAAGCTCTTCGCGGCGGCGCCGGACGGCACCGACATCCGCGCCATCGCCGGCCAGCATAGCAAGCCGGCCACCGCGCTCTTCAGCGTGACCGAGATGGAGCCCAACGTGATGATCGGCATCGCCACCGCGCGTAACCGCACCATCCACGCCGGCGCGCTCCTTCGCATCGACGCCCGCAACACCAAGGACCCGGTGTGCATGGACGCCAAGGCGAACCACACCGGCCACATCTGCACCGACGAAGAGAACGTCAAGTACGAGAACCTCACCCCCGACGTTCCCACCGGCAACGGTCCCTCGCCGGTCGGTCGCTACCGTACGCCCTCGATGCTCCCCGACGGGCGCATCATCGTGAGCTACGCCGAAGGCCCGGTGAACGACCTCTCCGAGCAGTCGGTCACCCCGCCGGACTTCGGCATCTACGTCTTCGACACCAAGACGCAGAAGAACCAGCTCGTGTACAATACACGCGACATGTGGGAAGTGAACGCCCGCGCCATCGCCCCCCGCAAGGAGCCGCCGGTCATCGCCGACAAGCTCGCGCAGAACGGCGACACCACCCTCCCGGTGCGCATGGGCTCGGTCAACGTTCGCCAGACCAGCCTCACCGACACCGTCACCGGCGCGCAGTTCAAGAACACCCCGCTCAAGGACGCGCTGGCCCAGGCCACCTCCGTGCGCGTCATCGAAGGCTTCTCCAGCGAAGGCGCCCCCGGCGTCACCATGTTCGGTCTGACCATGGACGAAGGCGCCGCCGTCCTCGGCGAGGCCACCGTGTATCCGGACGGAAGCTGGCTCGCCGACGTGCCGCCGTACATTCCCATCCACCTCCAGCCGGTGGACAAGTGGGGTCTGTCGATTCGCAACCAGCGCCTCTGGATCCAGGGCATGCCCGGCGAAGACCGCCGCTGCGTGGGTTGCCACGAAGAGCGCACCGGTCAGGGCGTCTCCACGCTCGGTCAGAACCCGACGCGCGCCGAGCAGACCGGCCCGCAGAAGCTCATCGTCCCGGTCGCGGATCGCGCCGAGTATCCCTGGATGCAGAAGGTCCAGCCGATCCTCGATGCGAAGTGCGTCCAGTGCCACGACGGCGGCGCCAAGGACCCGTTCGCCGGCAAGACGTACACCGTCACGCGGACCGACCCCGCCAGCGGCGTGGCCACCAGCTACACGGTTCCGTACCTCAAGCTCACCAGCGAGCCGGTCACGGTGGTCTACGACCGCCGCGCCGCCAGCTACGCCGTCTCCTACGTCTCGCTCTTCTACCCGGCGGCCATGGAGATGGGCATGGGCAAGACCACGGTGACCGGCGAGATGGCGCCCAAGTGGGCCGTCCCCACCGACGCCCGCGGCTCGAAGCTCATCGAGAAGATCAACGTGAAGGCCGCCGACGGCACCTTCGCCTACGGCCAGGGCGCGCAACACCCCGAAGACAAGGGTGTCACGCTCACCGACGAGGAGCGCCAGACGCTGATTCGCCCCATCGACCTCGGCGGTCAGTACTACGCGCGCCAGGGCTCGACCTTCAAGCCCAACGACAAAGACCCCGTCGCCAAGAAGTACTGAGAGGAGAACCATCATGCGCACCAAAATGATCGGCTACGCGTTTGCTGGCATCCTCGCTTCGGCGGCCCTGTTCGCAGGGAACGACGCCAAGAGCGACAACACCGAAGAGAGCACCAAGGGAACCCGCGCGGTCTATGGCAACATCGCCATCGACCAGGCGGAGTCGCTCTCCACCGGCGACCAGATCCTGAAGGCTGCCGCCGCCGGCACGCCGTCGGTGGTCTGGGAGACCCTGGAGCGCGGCGAGCGCGTGGAGTGCCTCAACTGCATCTCCGCCGTCGAGCCCTTGCTCTTCGACCTCAACCCCACCA
>JABFRG010000918.1 GCA_013141295.1 Polyangiaceae bacterium | reverse complement strand
ACGTGGCGGTGGACGCGGGTGCGCTGCTGGCGCGGGTGCGTCGGCGCGCGGAAGGCTGGGGCGTGCGATTCGTGGACGGGCACGCGCTCGAGGCCTGGGGCACCTCTGCGAGCGGCGTCCGGGCCCGGTTCTCCGGCGAGGTCGAGATCACCGCGCGCATCCTGGTGGACGCCCGCGGCGCTGCCAGCCCGCTTGCGGTGGCCGACCTCCTGTGCCCCACGGTCGGCGGCGTCCTCGAGGGCGCGACCTTCGATCCGCGGGTGGGGGAGATCCTCGTCACCACCGAGGGCATCTCGGAGGGGGTCCAGCACGTGTGGGAAGCGTTCCCCGGGCGCGACCGGCAGCTCACCACGTATCTGTTCTACTACGCGGACGCCGCGAAGGTTCGCGGGCGGCCGCTGCTCATGCCGCTCTATGCGCGCTTCTTCCGCGAGCTCCACCGGTACAAGCCGGGCGCGGTTCGGCTGGTGCGGCCGACCTTCGGATACATTCCCGGCTGGTCGCGCACGGTGCCCGGCCCGCGCGCACCCGATGCCCGCGTGGTGCTCTCCGGCGACGTCGCTGCGCGTCATTCGCCGCTCACGTTCTGCGGGTTCGGATCCATGTTGCGGTCTTTCGGACCCGCCGCCGACGCGCTCTACCGTTCGCTGGAAGAGGGGCGCGCGCCGTCGAAGGAGCTCATGCAGGATGCACCCATTCACCGGTGGACCGGAGCGCTGGCCAAGCTCATGGCGTCCGGCCGCTTTCAGGGGAACGCCATGAACGAGCTGCTGGACGCGGCGTTCTCGACCCTGCACGGCATGGGGAACGACGACTATGCCGCGTGTCTCAAAGACACCATGACGGCGGCGCGGTTC
Organism: Polyangiaceae bacterium; assembly: GCA_013141295.1. GTDB lineage: Bacteria > Myxococcota_A > Polyangia > Polyangiales > Polyangiaceae > JABFRG01. The sequence goes on along the minus strand of JABFRG010000918.1, from coordinate 6,074 downwards.
TATCGGTTCGTGCGCGACACCGCGCGGAAGCGTCCAGAGGTGTTCGTCGACGTCCTGCGGGGGCTCGGTCCTTCCGCATCGGTTCGTTGGGCGGGGAGCGTGCTCTCCGAGGCGGCACGCGGCCGTTGACGGATCTCGAGCGGGCCGAAGAACAATCCGAATGGCGGCACGTCGCGCCCTCGGTGGTGCATCTGGTGGGCCTCGCGCACCCGGATGAAGTAGCGGAACCGCAGGAGGCCCTGCACCGGCAAGCGGCCGTGCACCAGCCCGTCGTGTACCACCAGGTACGCGATGCCGAACAGGGTCATGCCGAGTCCCACACCGAAGGCGAGCTCTCTCGCGACGCCTTCTCTGCCTTGGCAGCCGTAGAGAATCAGCGCGATGGCGATGGGGGCGTGGAGGAGCGACAGTGCATCGTTGGCCTCGAGCCGCTCACCGAGGCGCCGCAGCCGGTGGTGCGAACGGTGCACGCGCCAGAGCAGGCCATGCCAGATGCGGCCGTGCAGCAGCGCGGCCCACAGCTCCATGGCGACGAAGACCAGCGGAACCGTGAGCAGCCAGATTCCCAGACGCGTGGTGCCACTCATCGTGTTACGCCCCTTCCGGTAGCCACATCGAGCCCATGATTCCCGCCCGTCCCCACCGCCTCTTCGCCCGCTTCTTCGCGCACCATGCGCGGGCTCGTATTCGCGGCGCCTTTCAGGAGGTGCGAGCGCACGGTGTGCTCGGCGCGCGCGCTGCGGCAGCCACAGCGCCCTTGCTCGTGACGTGCAATCATACCGCCTGGTGGGATCCGCTGGTGGCCCTGTACCTCTCGCACTACGTGCTCGAGGTCGACGCCTTCGCCATGATGGACGCGGCGAATCTGCGCCGGTTGCCGTTCTTCGGGCGTGTGGGCGCCTTCGGTGTGGACCTCGGTGATCCCGCCGACGGCGCGCGGGGCATCCGCTATGCCGCCCGGCTTCTGCGGGCGCCCACGACCGCAGTGTGGCTCTTTCCCCAGGGCGACGAGCGACCCATCACCGAGCCGCTGGTGTTCCGGCCAGGGAGCGCGGAGATTGCGCGGCTCGCGCGGGGGTGCCGGGTGCTCCCGGTGGCGCTGCGCTACGAGCACGGCAAGACCGAGCGGCCTTCGCTGTGGATCTCGTTCGGCGAGAGCGCCGAGCCGACCCGCGACGTGGTCGCTGGACGCGCGGCGCAGGAAGCTGCGGTGACGCGGGAGCTGACGCGCATCGACGTCGCGCTGCGAACCGGCGACGCGGCGGAGTTCGATACGATGCATGCCGCGCGGCCGGGCCTCTTCGGGCTGCTGGCCGAGCGGCTTCTGGCTCGCCTCACCGCCTGACGTCGTCATGGGCGCTCCACCGCGGCGGCGTCTGCCAGGTGACCGGCACGCAGGAGGAGCGAGCGGCCGCGCCAGGAGTGCTCCCGCGTGAGGAGCGCTCGCGCGAAGGCCAGAGCGAGCACCAGATCGGCCACCAGCGCGCCTCGCGCGATCCGGAGCGACGAAGCGCCGGCGACCCGGCGTCCGGTCCACGCGAGAAAGAGTCGCGTACCCACGAGGATGGCGGCCGCCGAGGGCAAGACCAGCCCGGGCCAGGCGGCCGAAAGCGCGAGCAGCGAGGGCACGAGGAGGAGCGCTGGGAAGAAGAACAACGGGTAGGTGGGAAGGAGCGCCGGACGCTGGGCGCGCACCACGGCGATCCATCGAGCAAAGCGGAGTACGACCTCGGCGAGCGATCGGCCGCGCACGTCCGCACGCGCCACTTGCGGGGATGCCGACACGCGAGCGCCGCTGTGCCGGAGCCTGCGCCCGAGCTCCATGTCCTCTCCCAGACGCGCCGCCACCCCCGCGAACCCTCCCACGTCTTCCAGCGCTTCCCGGCGGATGGCGAATACCTTGCCCACCAGCGCTCCCGGGTCGACCTCGGCAAGGAGCGGGAACGCGTGGAACGACATGGCGAGCACCGCAGCAGACGCGCGATCGCCGGTGGTGGAACAGGGCGAGAGCTCCTCCACCGTAGGAACCCAGCTCGCGGCCGCACCGCGCTCGAGAATCGCGCCCAGCCGAAGCCCCGTGAGGTTCACGTCACTGTCGGCGCACACCAGGGTGCGAAACGAGGGAGGAACCACGTCCACGACCTCGGCGAGCTGCGCGGCCTTGTGATTGAGACCCCGCCCATGCGTGTAAACTGCACGCGCATGGATGCCGCGTGCCCGGAGGATGCGCTGGGCGTCGTCCACCGCACTGCGGGCGGGATCTCCCGCACCCACCGCGAACCAGACGCTGGTGGCGCCGCCGGTTTCCAGGAGGCGCTCTCGGAGACCCGGCTCGGACCCGGCGCACGGACGCAGGAGCGCCAGCTCACCCGCGGCGTCGCCGGCGCTTGCCCACGGCTCGGGCTCCGGAGGTCCAGCGCTCGAGGAGCCGGCGCCGCGTCGTCGCCGGAGGGCGCGCACCGCGGCGATCACGTACGCGGCGCTCGCGACCAGCGCCCAGGCCACCAGCAAGAACACGACAGCCTTCACCTAGAACCCCACAACCGCCGCAGGCTTGCGCCCAGCAGCCCGGGAGCGCGCCCCCGACGCATGCGGAACGGGAGCAGGAACTGAACCCACTGCTTTTGAAAGCGATCGAGGCAGAGCTCTTCGTGGACCGCCACCGCCGGCTCGCCGAAGAGCCTTCCGTGCACCCGCGAGCGCGCATAGAAGGGTGTATCTTCCAGGGTCTCGATGCGCCCGACGGTGTCCATGCGCACCCGGGGCGCAATACCGAAGCGTGTGCGCGGCAGAATGTGGCATGGGATGCTCGCGGCCAGCGGCAGGAGCGATGCGGGTGTGGCCTGGAGCAGGATGCTGCCCGGCTCGGAGTGCCGGGGCGTCACGTCGTAGCTCACGATGGTGCGGCCGTCGCTGAGCGTGGCCCGAGACCAAGACCAAGCGGAGAAAGCGCTCTCCAGCGGTTCGTCGCCGGCATTGGAGTCCAGGTAGGCGGCACCCCGAAACCGGAGCGAGGGCTCGGTGAGCGTGACCTCGCAGCGCGCGTGGGCGGCGAGGGGAGTCCACCGGTGGCGCTGGGCACGATCCAGATGAATCGGCTGCGCCTCGACGGACCCGAGCTCCACGCGTACCTCACCGCGTATCCGCCCCGGGAACGGCGAGGTGTTCTCGTCGAGGGTCACCACCAGCGTGGAACCCTCCACGCGCATGGCACTCGCGCCGATGCGGAGCTCCTGAGGCGAAAGACTCGGCCCGGCGGTCTCGGTGAGCGCCCAGCGGGGCGAGCGCCGATCGTAGAGGGCCACGTTCATGGTGCAATGGTCCAAGGCTGCCACGCCGCGCTTGCGCTTCCGCGCCGCGTAGTAGGCCGGCGAGAACACGTTCCCCAGCATGCCGATGATCACCAGGGCGGTGAGCCCGTCGTCACTCAGGCAATCGAGATAGATCCAGCGGTAGCCGTCGTTCGGAACCGCACCGTCGAGGCGAAATCCTCCCGGAGTGCGGAGGCCGCCAGGCGTCCGCTCAGCGCCGCCATCGGGACGCCGGCTCCCGGGTGCGCGCTCCCGCTCGCCACGTAGAAGCCGCCCAGCGGGGTTCGCGCGCTCGGACGCCGGAACGCCGACATCGGCCCGTGCGACGACAGGCCGTACAGCGCCCCTCCGGTCCCCGGGAACAGCTTCTCGAAGTCCGCCGGCGTCGTGCGCCTCCGATCCTCGATCCTCAGCAAGAGCCCGCTCGTCTCGAGCACTCGATTCATGGCCGCTTCGCATCGATCTACCTCTGTCGCGCTGCCCGTCGCCGGGGCGTTGACGATCATGAACAGGCGCTCTGCATCGCCCGGCCCGGGCTCGCGGGTGTCGTCGCGATCCTGGGCGCACACGTACACCGTGGGCTCTTCCGGCAGCCGCCCGCGCTGGAAGAGGTCGCGGAACTCCGCGGCATAGTCTCGCGAGAAGAAGACGTTGTGTCGCGCGAGCGGGAATCCGCTCGCCGAGGCCACCATCGAGTAGGTGAGCGCCGAGAGCGAGCGCTTGGCCACCGGGAAGGTGTAGCCCCCGGCAGCCCGAACCCCCACGTCGCCCAATGCGCCGCTCGCGAGCGTGGCGAGATCGCCGGCGAACACCGCCGCGTCGACGCGGAGGAGGCGCGCGTCGGTGACGATTCCGGATACCTTCGATCCGCTCGCCTCGATGGCGCGCACGCGCTCCCCGTAGTGAAAGGTGACGCCGAGCCCCTTCGCGACCTGCTCGAGGCCGCGCGCCAGCGCCGACATTCCCCCTTGAACGTAGTGGACGCCTTCGCGCTCCACGTGGGCGATGAGCGCGAGGGTTCCCGGGGCCTCGAAGGGAGAAGACCCGGCGTAGGTTGCGTATCGCCCGAAGAGCTGCTGCAGGCGGGGGTCGCGGAAGGTGCTGGCGAGCGTCTTCCACAGCGTGGTCATTCCGTCGATCTGCGCGAGCCCGGTGATGCCGGAAGGGCCGCGCACTGCGTCGCGAAGGAGGCCGAAGAACGACGGCCGCTGCGCCCGCAAGAAAGGGCCTTCGACAGCGCGATAGATGCGCTCGGTGTGGCGCGCGAAGCGGCGATAGGCGTCGCCCTCGGCAGCCCCTGCAAGAGCAGAAATGGCCTCCGCCGATGCCTCTACGTCGGCGAACAGGTCGAGTCGACTGCCGTCCATCCACGCATGGCGCGCGAGCACCGCGGCGGGCACGAAGGCGACCGGCGAAGCGACGCCGACCGCTTCGAAGAGCTCGTCGAAGACCCAGCGCATCGTGAGCACGGTCGGGCCGGAGTCGACGTCGCGCCCGGCCACCGCGAGCGTTCGCATCTTGCCACCGGGAGCGGCGGCGCCCTCGAGGACGGTGACTTGCGCGCCGGCGTGCGAAAGCTCGATGGCCGCCGAGAGCCCAGCCACGCCGGCCCCGATGATGGCGACGTGCGGCGCTCCACCCGACGACGCCACCCGGCGAAAGTTCGCGACCCGGGAATCAGCCACGAGAAGGCTCCACCTCGGCGCGCAAGAGTTGCAGCAGGTCCTGACGCTGTTCTACCGACAAAGGGCCTTCGTGGGCGAAGCGAACGTTGGCGTCCTTGCCGATGAGGATCACCGTGCTCGTATCCTTGCGAAGGCCGGCCGACCTGCGGAACGACCCCTTCCAATCCACGTAGATGGTGGCGTTCAGCTTCTTCGACTCGCTGCGAATCGCGTCCTTCACGAAGCCGCGTGCGGGCCAGAAGTCGTAGCCCTCCACGTCGGCCACCGGCACGAGCGCCACAGTGGTGCGGTATGCCTCACCGGCCGCCAGCTTTGCGAGCTCTGCCTTGAGCGGCGCGTTCTGCGGCGCCGCAGCCTGGCTCTCGTAGATGACCAGCGTGGGCTTTCCGTTGATTCCTCGAAGATCGAGCGTGTTCCCGTCGACGTCGGTCACCGAGAGTGCGGGCCGCTTCTTTCCCACCGCGGGCAAGCCGCTGGCAGTGGCGGCCAGCGTGAAGAATAGAGTGACGACCGAGGCCTGCAGAAAAGAGCGTTTCATGGTTTCGCCTCCGACTTTCGTTTTGGGTGTTCGTCGCGCGAACCAACTTGGATGCACCGCACGTGCCGATTCTCCTGCGCGAGCGCGCCCGGAGCGACGATGAGCTTTTCGTGCAACCGTGGTCGATCGGGCGCATCATTGGTCTTATGGACGTGAGCGACTACGCGCTGCGAGTGGAGGTTGCGCTGGCCGACGCGATCGCCGCGGTCACCTGCGCAGCCACACCCCCGCGCCTGCTGGACGCCATGGGGTTTGCGGTATTCCCCGGCGGTGGAAGGCTTCGACCGCGGCTCTGCCTGGCTGTGCAAGCAGCGTGCGGTGGTGCAGGAGATGCGCTGGCCGTTGCCTCCGCGACGGCCGTCGAGCTGCTCCACTGCGCTTCGCTGGTGCACGACGACCTTCCGGCGTTCGACGACGCTGACGAGCGCCGTGGCAAGCCCTCTGTGCACCGGGTGTTCGGCGAGGCCACCGCGGTCCTCGTGGGCGACGCGCTCATCTTCGCCGCCTTCGAGACCTTGGCGCGCGCGCAGGCCCCGGCTT
>JABFRG010000976.1 GCA_013141295.1 Polyangiaceae bacterium | reverse complement strand
GCTGGGTGAAGCTCGACCTGGTGGAGACGCGGACGTTCTCCGGCGGCGTGACTCTGAACCGGTACGCGACGAAGCGTTGATTCAGCGTGAGCGAGGGCGCGCGGTCGTCGACGGACCATCGTCGGCGGATGCCAGCCGCAGCGCCGCGCGAACGCCCGCCTCGAGGATCGCGTCGGACTCTGCGTGGTCGGGGGTGGCGCGGGCGAGCTGCAACGTCCCGGCGAGGAGCCCGAAGAACGCGGCGGCGTCGGCGCGGCTCACCTTCTTGCCGCCACGTCGTGCCGATAGCCCCTCCGCGACGAGGTCGAGGCTCGGGGCGCTCTCGGACGCGAACGCCTGTCGCGTGCCGCGTGGATGTCTGGCGACCTCCGAAGCGAGAGCTGCGGTCGGACACCCCAGGCCCGGCGCATCGCGGTGCGCGGGGCTCAGGTATGCGCGAACCGCGAGCTCCACGTCGCCTGCGCGAAGCGCTCGCTCGAGATCCAGGTACCGGCTCTTCAGCGCCCGAACGAGCGTCTCGCGGACGAGCGCCTCCTTCGACTTGAAGTGCGTGTAGAAGGTCCCGACCGTCAGATCCGCCTCGCTCATGATCTTCGCGAGGCCCACCGCCGCGATGCCCTCCTCGCGGAAGAGGCGCGATGCAGCCTCCACGATCCGATCGCGCGCGGCTTCGTTGTGCCCAGGGGCGTATCGCATGGCGTTCTCCGTTCTCCCCTCGTCTTTGGCAGTATAGCCATACTGTAAAAACCGACAAGGGCCCGTTCGACACCGCTGCGCGCGGGGCGGTCGGCGAAAGAAATGGCGCCGGTCCCCTTGCGCTTTGTCGATGGCAGTATAACCATACTGCCATCGGTCGACGCGGTCTCGACCCCCGGAAACAAGAAGTCATGAGAGCCCTCGTCCTCACGCGCTACGGCGGCCCCGAAAACGTCGTATTCGCAGAGATCCCCCGGCCGGTGCCGAAGCGGGGCGAGATCCTCGTGCAGGTCCACGCGGCCGGCTTGAACCCCATCGACAACATGATCCCGAAGGGCTCGTTCAAGCCCGTCCTCAAGCTCGCATTGCCCGCGACCATGGGCAGCGATCTGGCGGGGGTCGTCGTCGAGGTCGGCGCTGGGGTGACCCGGTTCAAGGAAGGCGACGAGGTCTTCGCCAGCCTGTTCGATCTCGATACGGGCGCTCTCGCGGAGCTCGCGGTCGTGCCGGAGAGCGCAGCCGCGCTCAAGCCCTCGAACGTCGACTTCGTCCCGGCCGCCTCGGTTCCGATGGTCGGACTCACGACCTGGCAGGCGTTGACCGAGCGCGCCCGCGTGCGACCCGGGCAGAAGGTGTTCGTCCCCGCCGGCTCGGGCGGCATCGGTACCTTCGCCATCCAGCTCGCGAAGCACCTCGGCGCGAAGGTGGGTACGACCACGAGCGGCGGGAACGTGGAGCTGGTGAAGCGCCTCGGGGCGAGCGAGATCGTCGACTACACGAAGCAGGAGCTCACGGACGTCCTCCGCGGCTACGACGTCGTGCTCGGCACCTTGCGGGGCCGCGAGCTCGAGAAATCGCTGCGCGTCCTCGCGCCGAACGGACTCGTCGTATCCCTCGTCGGGCCGCTCGACGCGGACTTCGCGCGAGCGCGGAAGATGGGCACCCTGTTCGCGCTCATCTTCTCGCTCATGAGCTTTTGGATCCGCTGGCAGGCGCGGAAGCTTCGCGTCCGCTACTCGTTCCTCTTCGTCCACCCGAGCGGTAGTCAGCTGGCGGAGATCGGCGAGCTTCTTCGGGCCGGGACCATCACGCCCGTCGTCGACCGGGTTTTCCCGTTCGATCAGGCGAAGGAGGCCCTCGCGTATCTCGCGACGGGTCGGGCCAAAGGCAAGGTCGTCGTGCAGATGCGGTGAGACTGCGATGTCGCGCGAGGCGCGTCGCCCCGAGAACGATGGAGAGAGAGGACAATATGAGCAAGAACGTGAAGAAGGTGGCTCTGGTCACAGGCGCATCGTCGGGCATCGGCGAGGCCGTGGCCGAGGTGCTCGCGAGCGCTGGTTACAAGGTCTACGGCACGAGCCGGCGCGGCGGCAAAGCAGGAGAGCGCTCGTTCGAGATGCTGAGCCTCGACGTGACGAGCGACGCGTCGGCCGAGGCCGCCGTCCGCGAGGTGCTCCGCGCAGAAGGACGCATCGACCTCCTCGTCAACAACGCCGGCTTCAGTGTCGCTCCCGCCGCGGCCGGAGAGAGCTCCCTGGAACAGACCCGGGCCATCTTCGACACCAACTTCTTCGGGCTCGTCCGGATGACCAACGCCGTCCTGCCCCAGATGCGAAAGCAAGGGAGTGGGCGCATCATCAACATCGGCTCGGTGCTCGGCTTCATGCCGGCGCCGTACATGGCGCTCTACTGCGCGACGAAGCACGCCGTCGAAGGGTACTCGGAGTCCCTCGACCACGAGCTGCGCACGAGGGGCATCCGCGTCTCGGTCGTCGAGCCGGCCTACACGCGGACGCAGTTCGAGGCTAACACCTTGGAGCCCGACGCCCAGCTCGACGAGTACGGCGAGACCCGCGCGGCCCTGCGGAAGCTGATGACGGCCGCCGTTGCCTCCGGTGACGCGCCGAGCGTCGTGGCGGAGGTCGTGCTGAAAGCCGCCACCGCGGCTCGTCCGAAGGTGCGCTACGCGGCCGGTCCCCTCGCAGGCCGTTTGCGGCTCCTTCGTCGATTCGCGCCCGTGAGCCTGGTCGACGGCGGCGTTCGCAAGAGCCTCCAGCTCGACACCCTGCCGGCGCCTCGGACACCGGCCCTCGCCCAGTAGCTCGTTCGGCTCCCGAGGTAGCGTAAGAAGCGAAGCCGGGCCGTTCAGGTCAGGTTGCGATCTGCGCGACGAAGTCTCGGTACGAGCGAAGCGGACGCCCCAGCAGGGCGGTCAGCCGGGCAACGTCGCCAGCCTCGGGGACCATGCCGTCGGTGGCGAAACGCTCGACCATCAGACGCATGTCGAGCGCCATCCACCCCGGCATGGCCTGCCGCAGGTTCTTCTCGAACGCGGCGGTGTCCTCACCCGGGTAGGCGATCGGGCGCCCCAGCACGTCCGTCCAGATGGCTGCGATAGCCGTGCCCGTCAGCGTGTCCGGGCCGACCAGGTTGATGCGCTCGAGCGCGAGCGGCGTGGCCGACTGCTCGCGGCGAACCAGCTCGATGGCGGCGATCTCGCCGATGTCGCGGGCGTCGATCATGGCGACCCCCTTCGCGCCGATGGGCATGGGGTAGATGCCGTACCCGGTCACGACATCCTTGATGGTGACGTCGTTGTCCATGAAGTAGGCCGGCCGCAGGATGGTCGCGTGGAGCCCCATCTGTTCGATCATCCGCTCGACGCCGAACTTCCCGGCGAAGTGCGGCACGTTCACGTACACGTCGCTGTGGATCACCGAGAGGTAGACGATGCGCTCGACTCGCGCCTCTCGGGCGACGGCCAGAGCGACCAGCGCCTGTGTGAATTCGTCCGGCACCACGGCGTTCAGCAGGAAGAGCGTGGACACGCCCGAGAAGGCCCGCCGCAGCGCATCGACGTCCAGCAAGTCGCCCTGCGCGACCTCGACGCCGGCGGGGAAGGTAGCTTTGGAAGGGTCGCGGACGAGAGCGCGCACCTTGGCGCCGCGCTTCACGAGCTGTTCGACGACGTTGCGTCCGACATTGCCGGTCGCGCCGGTTACGAGAATGGTCATGGGTCACTCCTTGGTTGAGCCGTTTGCCTCTCCCGAAAGTAGCGATCCACATTCGGACCGGTAGCCGCTACATTTGGGACAGACCGTCTCGCTGGTGGAACACATGGACCTTCTCGCTCTCGCCGATTTCAACCTGGTCGCCCGTTGCGGCGGGTTAGGAAAGGCTTCGCGCGCGGCGGGCCGCCCCAAGGCAACGCTATCGCGCCACGTCGCGGAGCTGGAGACCAGCCTCGGGCTCCGCCTCTTCGAGCGTGGGGCCCGCACACTGCGGCTGACCGAGGAGGGTCGGGCGCTCTACGAGCGAACCGGCCACTTGCTCACGGAGCTCGAGGAAGCTGCGACGGCCATCGCCTCGGGTCGGCATGCTCCCCGGGGCAGGTTGCGGGTCAGCGCGCCTTCGCTCTTTTCTCGGAGCGCGATGGGTAAGCTGGCCGGCGCATTCGCGCTGAGATACCCGGAAATCGAGCTCGAGGTCACGACCGAGGACCGGCTCGTCGACATGGTAGAAGAGGCATACGATCTGGTGATCCGCGTCGACCCGGATCCCGATGAAGCCCTCGTCGGCCGCGTCTTCCTTCGCGACCGGCTGGTGGTCGTGGCGAGCCCCGGCCTGGCGCCACCTGCCCGCGGCGTTCCCGTACCCGCCGTGGTGCGCGGACCGGCGAGCCCGGGCGAGGCGTGGAACGTGACCACATCGAAGGGGAAGGCGCGCATCGTCCCCAAGGCGGTGCTGAGCCTCTCGTCCCTTCTCATGGTCCGCGATGCCGTCCGCATGGGGGTGGGGGCGGGCCGCCTGCCCGTGTCGCTGGTCAGCCACGACCTGGCCGCCGGCACCTTGGTGCGCTGGGGCGACGTCGAAGGTCCCGAGATCTGCCTTTGGGCCCTCTACCCGACACGCCGGCTGCTGAGCACTCGCGTGTCGGTCTTCCTGGACTTCCTGAGCGAGGCATTTCCGAAAGGCACGCCCGAGGAGCTCGCCTCCTACGTCGAAAGCTAGAGAAACGGCGCGCGCCGCCCCACTACGTCGCCGGTGAGCCCGACGCGAGATCGAGTGTGAAGGGCGTCCATCCACCGGGCGGATCCCACTCACCGCTCCCGCGAATCACGCCGTCCGCGACGTCCTCCACGAGAACGCCGTCGACGCCCAACGGTGCGCTGCGCCAAAGCGTGGAGCGATCGGGACCGATGCGAAGCAAGCGGTCGCAGGAGGCGACCAGAAGGTAGTCGGCGGACGCGTAGAGGTGCCCGAAGTAGCCACCGAGGTCGATGACCGTGGTTTCGCGTGTGCGTAGATCCACGAGGTGCGCGCGCTCGCCCCAGCCGATCACGAGCAGGCCCGACCACACGATCGCGTCCTCGAAGGCGAAGCAGGAGGCCCCGGCGTACAGGTCGACCCGCAGGAACGGCCGGTCGTCCGCTTCGACCACGACGAACGCGCCCGGCGTGCCGCGACCTTCCGCGGCTGTGCCGAGCAGCAGCGGGGCCATGTGCGTCCACGGCGCATCGAGGCACTGCTTGAAGGCGATCCGGTACATGGCTCCGTGAGTCATCCCACGGACGGCACCGCTTCACAACGTCCCGGCTCGGGTGCCCGGGCGGCCCTTGACCCGTCGACGGCCGTTCCCTAGGAAGGTCGGTGGCCGCGATGGCCCCCGACGAGGACGACCCGTACCGGGATGGCACGACGGGCCGCGGAGGTTTCCCGCATGGCCTGGTTTTTCCTCATCGTCGCTGGTGCTCTCGAAGTGGTCTGGTCTCTGGGCCTGAAAGCCACGCGCGGGTTCACCGTCCTCTGGCCGAGCCTGATCACCGGGCTCGCCATCGTCGGCAGCATGTACTTCCTCGCGCGCGCGGCCCGCACCATTCCCATCGGCACCGCGTACGCCGTGTGGGTCGGCATCGGCGCGCTCGGCGCGGCCATCGGCGGAGCGGTCCGGCACGGCGAGACCATCACCTTCGCCCGCGGCGCGTTCCTCCTCCTGCTCGTGGTCGCCATCATCGGAGTGAAGCAAACCTCGGCGGCGCCGACCTGACGCCGAGCGACTGAAATGTTCTGAAACACGAGTGACATACCCGCGCGGATAGCGACGCGCAGAGTGTCCCTCGTGAAAGTCGAGACCAGCACGGAGGAAGTCGCGAGGACGCTGGGCGTGGGCCGCCCACGCAGAACGATGTTCTGGCGCGTGGGAAGGTGGCTGCTCCTCGCTTTGGGCGTGGTCGTCATCGTGGCAGCGCTGCTTCGCTTCGGACGCCCGGGGCCGAAGAACGCGACCCGATATGTCACCGCCGACGTCTCGCGCGGAGATCTGCGCGTGACCATCACCGCCACCGGCACGCTATCGGCGCTCGGAGCGGTCGAGGTCGGCTCCGAGGTCTCCGGCCGCGTCCTCAACGTATACGTGGACTACAACCAACGCGTCACCAAAGGGCAGCTCCTCGCCGAGCTGGATCCCGTCCAGCTCCGGGCCGAGGCCTCGCAAGCGACGGCGCAGCTGGCGGCGAACCAGGCGGCGATCAAGACGGCCGACGCCACGTTCCGCGAGACCACGCAAGCTCTCGAGCGCGCCCAGTCGCAAGCGAAGGCGGGCCTGATTGCGACGAAAGACGTGGAGTCGGCACAGGCCGCACACGCTCGTGCGGAAGCATCCGTCGCGAGCGCCCGGGCGAGCGCAGACCTTGCTCAGGCCAACGTGAGCTCGGCGAAATGGAAGCTCACGAAGGCCAAGATCATCTCCCCCATTGATGGCGTCGTTCTTTCGCGCTCCGTCGAACCGGGCCAGACCGTCGCCGCGACGTTCCAGACGCCCGTGCTCTTCAAGCTGGCGACGGATCTCAGCGCGCTCGAGCTCGCCGTGCAGGTCGACGAGTCCGACGTCGGCCGCATCAAGGAGGATCTCACCGCCGAGTTCCGCGTCGACGCGTACCCGGAGCGGGTCTTCTCTTCGCGGGTGAAGAGCGTACGCAACGAGGCGAAGACATCCTCGAACGTCGTCTACTACGAGGCGATCCTCACGGTCGACAACACGGAACGCGCCCTTCGCCCGGGCATGACCGCGACGGCGACCATCACCAGCGAGATGCACAAGGAGGCGCTCCGCGTCCCCAACGCGGCGCTCCGTTTCGAGCCTCCGACGGCGAGTGGCCCCGCGGGGCCCGGCGCGGGCTCGCCACCCGCTGCCGCGACCGCCCCGCTGGCGAAAGGCAAGAAGCGTATCTACCTCCTCGCGGCCGACG